>NZ_JBJDRJ010000026.1:0-59034 GCF_044987415.1 Microbacterium sp. ZW T5_45
AAGCTTGACTGCCGCGGAACGCTCTTCCATCGAATAGTGCTCACCCGCACGCCGCGCCCGCGGCCTATCTCGTTCGTTCATCAAAATCACCCGAGAACAAGACTCCACCAAAACCGGGTCACCCCAAACAGCATCCATCTCATGGGAAGTCATCGGTCTCACCTGAGTGCACTCGTTGAAACCGACGCTCGATCACGAAACCGACAGCCTCGCTTGAAACCGACCACCTCGCTTGAAACCGACCACCTCGCTTGAGACCGGCAGTCTCGCGTGAGACCGAGAGCTCCTCGGCTTAGACCGACAAGCCTGGGCGAGACCGACGCGCAGGGCGTCCACCTCACGCGGAATCGTCGGTCTCAGCCGGGAACGTCGGTCTCACACCACGACACTGGTCTCACCGGCACCAGCGCCAGCCCCTGGAACCAGTCCCGGCCCCTACCGCAGCATGAGCGCGGCAGCGCCGATCAGCGGACCCTCGTCGCCGAGTCCCGAGCGCACCACGCGGGTGCGCCGAGAGTATTCGTGGGCCGCGCTCGCGGTGAGCGCCTGCTGCACGAGGTCGATGTAGTCCGCCGACACCCGCGAGAATCCGCCGCCGATCGCGACGGTATCGAGGTCGACGAGGGTCGCGGCATCCGCGAGCGCCTCACCGACCGCGCGGGCCGAACGCTCGATCGCCGCGCGGGCGATCTCGACTCCGGCAGCCGCGTCGCGGGCGAGGTCCTCACCGGTCGATCCGGTCCAGCCCTGCTGCTGCGCCCACGCCGCACTCGCCGGTCCGGAGGCGATCTCCTCGAGCGTGAGCCCGCCTTCGCGGCGGACCTGGCCGAGGTGCCCGGCATTGCCGGTCGCTCCGGGCACGTACGCACCGTTCACGACGAACCCGCCGCCGACACCCGTCGAGACGACGATCGCGAGCGAGGACCGGGCGTCCTTCGTCGCGCCGAGCCAGGATTCGGCGAGAGCCAGCGCACCACCGTCGTGGCCGAACACGATCGGGACTTCACGTCCCAGGACGTCGGATGCTGCGCCACGCACGGCATCCGCCAGCCCGAAGCCCCGAGCATGAGGCATGTTCACCGGCACGATCGCACCCGCTTCGCGGTCGATCGGGCCGGCGCTTCCGATGCCGGCGCCGGCGAGCTCGGCACCCGCAGGAAGAGCGCCCAGCGCGTGCGCGACGACCGCGGCGACGGCATCCGTCAGCGACGCGAACGTCGCTTCTCGCCCGGTGGGCTGCCGACTGCGGCTGCCCTCGACGAGCGTGCCGTCCTCCGAGACGAGGGCGGCCTCCATCTTCGTGCCGCCGATGTCGACGGCGAGGGCGTAGCGGGTCACTGGGGGTCGAGTCCGAGGTCGTCGAGGTCGAAGGCTGCGCGCCATTCCAGTCCCTCGGCTTCGATCGCGGCCTGCGCCCCGGTCTTGCGGTCGACGATCACGGCGACGGCGACGACCTCAGCGCCCTCCTTGCGCAGGGCTTCGACGGCCTTGAGCGCGGACTGCCCCGTGGTCGAGGTGTCTTCGAGCACGACGACGCGCTTGCCCTTGACGTCGGCGCCCTCGATCTGGCGACCGCGGCCGTGGTCCTTCGGCTCCTTGCGCACGACGAACGCGTCGAGCGGACGCTCGGTCGCGACCGAGGCGTGCAGCACCGAGTTCGCGATCGGGTCGGCGCCGAGCGTGAGACCACCGACCGACACGACGTCGAGATCGGCGATCAGGTCGAGCATGATGCGTCCGATCGCGGGAGCCGCGCGGTGGTCGAGCGTGAGCTTGCGCATGTCGACGTAGTACGTCGCCTTCTTGCCGCTGGAGAGGGTGAAGTCGCCATGGAACACCGCCTCATCCTTGATGAGGTCGAGGAGTGTCTGGCGGTCTGCGTCGAGTGCGGTCACGGCATCCAGTGTAGAAGGCGCGGACATGTCCTCTCGATATGAGTCGGCGGGCTCTTGTCCGTGCCCGCAACTAGGCTGGGAACCATGCGCTTGGCCACCTGGAACGTCAACTCCATCCGCACCCGCGTCACCCGCACCGTCGACTTCGCCGTCCGCGAGGACATCGACGTGCTGGCGATGCAGGAGATCAAGTGCAAGCCCGAGCAGTTCCCGTATGGGCCGTTCGAAGAGGCCGGGTACCACGTCGAGGTGCACGGCCTGAACCAGTGGAACGGCGTCGCGATCGCGAGCCGCCTGCCGATGAGCGATGTGCGCACCGCATTCGACGGGATGCCGGGCTTCGCGAAGGGACACGAGGGGCCGGATGCTCCGCTCGAAGCACGCGCGCTCGGCGTGATCGTCGATGGCGTGCGCGTATGGAGCCTGTACGTGCCGAACGGCCGCTCGCTCGAGGACCCGCACTACGCGTACAAGCTGCACTGGCTCGAGGAGCTCAAGAAGTCGACGGCGGCCGAGCTGTCGGCGAACCCCGAGCTGCCTCTCGCGCTGGTCGGCGACTTCAACATCATCCCCTTCGACCACGACAACGGCGACCCCGACATCGTGGTCGGCCGCTCCACGCATGTCTCGCCGCAGGAGCGCGACGCGTTCTTCGCGTTCACGGATGTCGGGGTCAGCGATGTCGTGCGCCCGCTGCTGCCCGAGGGCTACACGTACTGGGACTACCAGCGGCTGAAGTTCCCTCGCAACGAGGGCATCCGGATCGACTTCATCCTCGGATCGAAGACGCTGGCGGATGCCGTCACCGGTGCCTCGATCCACCGCGACGAGCGCAAGGGCGAGCAGCCCAGCGATCACGTGCCGGTCGTGGTCGATCTCGACGCCAGCCGTCTCGGAACGGGCGGCGCCGAAGACGACGACGATCTGCCCATGATCTTCGCCTGAGCACCCCCGGTCGTTGAGCGAGCCCGGTCGTTGAGCGGCCCCGGTCGTTGAGCGCCCTTCGTCTCGTCGCTGCGCTCCTCGCTCAGGAACCGCGGAGCGAGACGAAACGCCCTTCCTAGGTCGTTGAGGAACCGCGAAGCGAGACGAAACGAAGAGACGAGATAGCCCTCATGCCCCTCCGCCTGATCGCGACCGACCTCGACGGGACCCTGCTGACCTCGGCATCCGCGGTCTCCCCGCGCACGCGGGCGGCGTTGGATGCGGCGCGAGCGCGAGGCATCCATGTGGTTCCGGTGACGGCGCGACAGCCCATCGGCCTGCGGGCGATCGCGGCCGACGCGGCGTTCGACGGTTGGGCGCTGTGCAGCAACGGCGCGTTCGCGACGCATCTGACCGACGGACGCCTGCTGTTCGTCGAAGAGCTGCCGTCTGATGTCATCCGTCCGCTCGCCGAGGCTCTGCGCGAGAGCATCCCCGGTCTGCTGTTCGCGAGCGTGCGCGAGGGCGGTGAGACCTTCGTCGCACAGGACGGCTACGCCGCGGTCGCGGACTTCACCGACCACAAGCGCGAGCCGCAGTCGATGGGCGGGGTGCCGCTCGACCAGGTGCTGTCTGCTCCGAGCCTGAAGCTGGTGATCCGGCATCCGGAGCTCGCACCCGCGGTGCTGTTCGACACGCTGCGCGACCTGGGGCTCAGCGGTTTCGAGGCCACGCTCTCGGGTGCGCCGTTCGTCGAGGTGATGGCCGAGGGCGTGACGAAGGCGACCGGCCTCGCCCGGCTCTGCGAGCACCTCGGGATCTCCCGGTCCGACGTGGTCGCCTTCGGCGACGCGCTCAACGACGTCGAGATGCTGCGCTGGGCCGGCCATGGCGTCGCGATGGCGGATGCCGATGACGTCGTGAAGGATGCCGCCGACGAGGTCACCGCGTCGAACGATGACGATGGGGTGGCCCGGGTGATCGAGCGGATGCTCGGCTGATCTCTACGTGGACAGCCTCTCCTGCACTCGCTGATTCGACGCGTTGAGGCGCTGCCGATGGCGAACGATCAACGCACCGACAACGATCACGGTCATTCCGACCAGAAGCGCAGCGATACGACCCATTCGTCGATGTGCTCAGCTGATCCTGCGCCGCCGGACGAGCGCGACTCCGAACACTGCGAGAACCGCGCCCAGCGTGACCGCAGCCATCGGAAGCTCCGCACCGGTCGTCGCCAGCGCGGTGACCGCGCCTCCGCCCGTCGGCCCCGACCCTGACCCCGACCCCGATCCACCTGAGCCCGACCTCGCCGTCACCTGCAGCGCGGCACTCGCCTGCACGCCGCCCTCGTCGTGCAGCGCGACCAGCGTGTGCGCGCCCACCGGGGCGGATGCAGGGATCGTCAGGGAACCCGCGACCCGACCGTCGGCATCCGCGGTCAACGTCCCGAGCGCGATCGGGTCGGAATGCAGCTCGAACTCGACGACCTCGCCGGGCTGGAACCGCTCGCCGGTCACGGCGACCGTTCCGCCCGCTTCGACGGACGAGCGATCGAGGGCGATTGACGGCTCCGTCTCAGGCACGACGCACTCGACAGCGAGCTCCACGTCGACACCGGTGATCCTGCTGCCCGAAGCGACATCGATCGAGTGGCCGTCGCGGATGTCGAACGCTCCTCCGTAGAACTGCGGGCAGTAGCCGTCGGCCTCGACGCCGATCCGATACGTCCCGGCCGGAAGCACACCGCCTCCGACCTCAGCCCCCATCCATGAGAAGGAGTAGACGCCGTTCGTCTCGGTGCGGGCCACCTCGCGCCACTGCCCACCGCTCCACAGGTACGCCACGACGTCCGCGGCAACGACTCCGCCGTCATCCGTCCGTACTGTGCCGGCGATGTCGCCGCCGACCGTCAGGTCGAAATCGGTCCCGGCCGCCTCACCGCCGGAGACGAGGGTGACCGCCGTCGCGTCGGCCCAGGTCGCCGCGTGATCGAAGTATTGCGGAGCATGCACCGCACCAGGGCCATAGCCGCTCTCGGCCCTGACCGTGTACGTGCCGGCCGGCACGGAGATCGAGTAACTGCCGTCACCCTTCGTGTACGCCATTCCCACGACCTGGCCATCTTTCGAGGCAGCGACGATCGCGTCGTACAGGGGGCCGTCCTCGCCACGCACCACGCCGGAGATCACGCCCGCCGCTTCGAGCTGGGCATCGAGCACGACCGTCTGGCCCGAGGAGACACTGACCGGAGTCGCTGTCTCGGGCGAGCCGGCGTTCTCCCAGTACTCGGAGAGCACTCGGGGATCGTCGCTCTGGAAGTACACCGTCACAGATCCCGGCGAGAACGGCAGCCGATAGGAGCCGTCCGCGGAGATCGGCACGCTCGCATCGGCGCTGTCTGGCCCGCTCACGCTGACAAACCCAGTCGCAGGACTGCCGTCAGCCAGCGTGACCGAGCCTGTGATGGTCGCGACGCCGGTGAGCGACGCATCCACCCCCGTCGTCTCCTGCCCCGAGACGACCGCGACGCGCGTCGCCGACCATGCATCCTTGGCACCGTTCCAGTACTCGTCGGCGAGTGCTTCATCCGGCGAGTCGAACCGCACGGTATACGACGCCGGAAGCAGTCCGACCGAGCGATAGTGCCCCGCGTCATCCGTCGTCGCCGAGCGTGTCTCGCCTCCGGCATCCGACACGAAGGACACGGTGACGCCCGCGACGGGGGTCGCATCCTCAGCCCGCGTCACCGTGCCGGAGATGGACCCTCCGAGCACGAGGGACGCGTCGACGCCGGTGATCTCGTCGCCGCCGACAGCGGTGATCCGTGTCGCACTCGACCAGTTGTGCACGCCGTTCCAGTATTCGGAGACATAGTCGGTCCCCGTGCTGTCGGTGGCGAAGCGGACCGTGTACTCGCCCGGTTCGAGACCGGCGACCGCATACGTGCCATCCGCATTAGTCGAGTCCGCGCCGTTCGACGAGAAATCCGTGCTGTTCACGAAGACGGACACGCCTGCGAGCGGCAGACCGGTGTCCTCCGCGGTGACGACTCCGCTGACGGTCGAGGTCGGAGCCTCCGCCGCGACAGCGGATGCCGCTCCGCTCAGCGCGAGCACCATTGCGGCGCCTCCCGCGAGCAGTGCACGAACCATCGATCGTGGATTCCTCTGCGACACCATCGGCGTCCTCCTTGACCAGCCGTCGGTCGGCCGCACCAGGCGTCGATCTTCGGAAGCGAGCGGCTGCCGATGATGTGGCAGCACCAGCTTGAACTTAGGGGTAGAGCTGCGGCGGACGGAAGAAACTGAACCCACATTCAGTTCCGCCTGACCCCTGTCACGCCGCCATGTTCCCGGTGCGCACCTCGCCCGACACCGGCGCGTAGCGCAGCAGCAGGGCGCCGCCGTCCCCGGACTCCGCGTGCAGCAGCCTCATGCTCGACGGCGCGGCGCCGTCGGGGAAGACCTTGCGCCCCTGGCCGAGCACGACCGGATACACCCACAGCTGCAGCTCGTCGTAGAGCCGCTCGGCGAGCAGGGTCTGCACGAAATCGACGCTGCCGATCACGTGCACGTCCTGGTGCTTCTCGCGCAGCGCCGCGATCTCCGACGCCAGGTCGTCTCCGACGCGCGAGCTGCCCTCCCAGTCGAGCCGGATGCCCGCATCGCGCGAGGCGACGTACTTCGGTACGCGGTTGAAGAGCTGTCCGATGAAGCCCTCCGGCCCCGTGGTGTGCTGCGGCCAGTACCCGGCGAAGATGTCGTAGGTGCGACGCCCGAGCAGCAGCGCGTCGAGCGTCTCCATGCCCGCGGTCACACTGCGCATGACCGCCTCGCTCGGATATCCGGCCTGCCAGCCGCCGTAGGGGAAGCCGTCTCTGGTGTCCTCCTCGGGCCCGCCTGGTGCCTGAGCGACGCCGTCGAGACTGGTGAACAGGTCGATGATGACGCGGCCGGTCACGGGGTCACCTCACTCGGCGGCGGTGTCGGCGACGTGCTCCGGACCGTTCTCCACGGCCTCGGGCGTCATGTACAGGAAGCCCAGCGAGTTGCCGTCGGGGTCGTCGATGTCGCGCGAGTACATGAAGCCGTAGTCCTGCGCGGGCTTCGGCTCGGCGCCACCCGCGGCGAGCGCCTTCTCGGCGATCTCATCGACGGCCTCACGGGACTCGCGCGAGAACGACACCGAGACCTGGGCCACCTGGTGCGGATCGGCGATCGGCTTGTCGGTGAACGTGGCGAAGAAGTCGCGCTTCAGCACCATGAAGTAGATGTCCTCGCTCCACACCACGCACGCGGCGTTCTCGTCGGTGAACAGCGGATTGATCTCGCATCCGATCGCCGTGTAGAACCGCTTGCTGCGCTCGAGGTCGGTGGTCGGAAGGTTGACGAAGACGGCGGTCATGAGGACTCCTCGAACGAGCGGATGCGGGCCGGTGAACCCGACCCAGGAGCCAAGTTCGTCCTGTTCGACTCCGCTGTCAAGAGAACATCGGGTATTCCGGATGCCGCGGCGCGAGCATCCGACGGCTGCGACGCCCGATCCACGATCCGCCGCGCGGGGGATGCCCGCCCGCGCGCCTCCCTCTACCGTGGAGGGCATGTCCTTCACCCGCACGCCCACCGAGCGCGAACTGCGCGGCGACGTCATCCTCGGCGGTGTCCTGTTCGTCGGTGCTGTGCTCAGCGCGGCACTTTCATCGATCTCGCTGGTCTACGGCGACGAGGCGCTTCCGCTGTGGACCGCCCTGATCTACGCCGTCGTCATCTCGGCCCCGCTCACCGTGCGCCGCCGCTGGCCGTGCACGGTCGCGGTCATCGTGTCGGTGGCGTACTTCGCCGCGGTCAGCCTGCGCATCCCCGAGATCTACGTGGGCAACATCGCGATGTTCGTCGGCCTCTACACGGTCGGTGCGTGGGTCGGCGACCGCCGCCGGGCGTTCCTCATGCGGGTCGCGATCATCACGGGCATGTTCGTGTGGCTGATCATCACGATGTACCGCGACGCGATCACCGAGGCCGACAAGATCGACGTCGCCGCCGGGGCCTTCTCGCCCTACGTGGCGTACATGATGATCCAGATCCTCATCAACGCCCTCTACTTCGGCGGGGCATACTACTTCGGCGAGCGCTCGTGGGCCGCCGCAGCCGAGCGATCGGTCCTCGAAGAACGCACGACCGAACTCGAGCGCGAACGCGAGGTCACTGCGGCGCAGGCCGTCGCCCTCGACCGCGTCCGCATCGCCCGAGAGCTGCACGACGTCGTCGCCCACCACGTCTCGGTCATGGGAGTGCAGGCGGGCGCTGCGCGACTCGTCGCCGAGAGCGATCCCGCCGCGTCGAAGCAGATGCTCCTCGGCATCGAGTCCTCGGCCCGCGACGCGATCCACGAGCTCCGCCAGCTCCTCGAGACGCTGCGCACCCCCGGCGGGGAGACGACGGATGCCGCGTCGACGCTCGGCCTCGACGACATCCCCGCCCTCGTCGACGCCTCGACGGATGCCGGACTGCCCTCGGCCTTCCACGTGATCGGCGACCCGGCGCCGGTGCCGTCGCTGATCGCCGTGAACCTGTACCGGATCGCCCAGGAATCGCTCACCAACGCCCGCCGTCATGCCGGTCCCGGTGCCACGGCCGATGTGCGCCTGCGCTACGACGACGGCGCCGTCGAACTCGAGATCGTCAACACCGGCCGCCACGTCACACAGCTGCGCCCCGGCCTCGGCCAGTTGGGCATGCGGGAGCGGGCGGCGGCATCCGGTGGCACGATCGAGGTGACGCCCCGTTCATCCGGCGGCCTGCGCGTGCGCACCAGGGTCCCGTTCTCCCCCACCCTTCAGGAGGTGTCATGATCCGCGTGCTGCTGGTCGACGACCACGCGATGCTGCGGGCCGGGTTCCGCACGATCCTCGACAGCCAGCCCGATATCACCGTCGTCGGCGAGGCCGCCACGGGAGCGGATGCCGTGGCGCAGGCATCCGCTCTGCAGCCCGACGTCATCACGATGGACGTGCAGATGCCCGACATGGACGGCATCGAGGCGACCCGACGCATCGTGGCCGACCCCGGCGTGGCCGCGGCGATCGCCATCGTGACGACCTTCGACCGCGACGACTACCTGTATCAGGCGCTGGATGCCGGAGCCGCGGGCTTCCTGCTGAAGAACGCCGGCCCCGAGGACCTGCTCACGGCGGTGCGGGCGTTGGCGGCCGGCGACGGGATGCTGTCGCCCGAGGTCACGCGCCGCGTGCTCGCGCGGTTCGCGCAGGCACCGGCATCCGCTTCTCCCGCTGCTGTTCCTCCCGCCACCGCGCCAGCCGCGTCCACGGGGTGGCCGGAGCTTCCGGAGCCGCTCACCGAGCGCGAGGCGGAGGTGCTCGAGCTGCTCGCCGATGCGCAGAGCAACGCCGAGATCGCGGGGGCGCTGTTCATCGGCGAGGCCACGGTCAAGACGCACGTCTCGCGGATCCTGCAGAAGCTCGGCGCCCGCGACCGCGTGCAGGCGGTCGTGATCGCGCACCGCCGCGGACTCGCCTGAGCCGCGCTCACGCGCGCTCGCCTGTCCGGGCCGCGCCTCGCTCGCGCCCGCACCCGCACCCCGGCCGACGCCCCCGCTCAGCTACGACGCCCCGCTGATTCACGCAGATGAGAGGGGGTGTGGACGCTCAGCGGGGGCGTCGGCGGGCTGGCTCGAACACCCCGGAGGCTCACGGCAGCGCACGCCCGCGATACCCTCGTCGCTATGCCCGGCGCCACCTCGCTCTCCCGTCCGATCCTGGCCGGCGTGGTGACGGCGCTCGTCGGGTTCACCAGCTCGTTCGCGGTGGTCCTCACGGGACTCGGCGCCGTCGGCGCCACCACAGCCCAGGTTGCGAGCGGCCTGCTCGCGGCGAGCCTCACGATGGGCGCGGCCTGCATCGTGCTCGCCTGGCGCTACCGGATGCCGATCACCGCGGCCTGGTCGACCCCCGGAGCAGCTCTCCTCGCCGCCACCGGCACGGTCGAGGGCGGCTGGCCCGCCGCGGTCGGAGCGTTCCTGCTCGCTGCGGCACTGATCCTGTTGACCGCGCTGTGGCCCGCCCTCGGCGCCCTCATCGCGCGCATCCCGCCCTCGATCGCGCAGGCGATGCTCGCCGGAGTCCTGCTGCCGCTCTGCCTCGCCCCGATCAGCGGACTCGTCGAGAACCCGTGGGGCGTCGTCCCCGTCGTGCTCACCTGGCTCGTGTTCTCGCGCCTGGCCCCGCGCTGGGCGGTGCCGTTCGCGTTCGTGACCGCCGCGATCGTCGTCGCCGTCACGCTGGTGCAGCAGAGCGCACCGTTCGACCCCGCGCTGCTGCTGCCGCGGGTGGAGCTCACCGCTCCCACGTTCACGGTCGGCGCCGCCATCGGCATCGCGCTGCCCCTGTTCATCGTCACCATGGCGTCGCAGAACGTGCCGGGCATCGCCATCATGCGCAGCTTCGGCTACGAGGTGCCGTGGCGTCCGGCGATGCTCGTGACCGGCCTCGGCACCGCGATCGGGGCCCCTGCCGGCGGGCACGCGATCAACCTCGCCGCGATCAGCGCCGCCCTCGCCGCCGCCCCCGACGCCGACCCCGACCCGAAGCGGCGCTGGGTCGCCGGCGTGTCGACGGGCGTCTCGTACCTGGTGCTGGGCGGATGCTCCGCGGCGTTCGTGACCCTCGTTCTGCTCGCGCCGGATGCCGTCATCCCGGCCGTCGCGGGCCTGGCCCTGTTCGGAGCCTTCGGCTCGTCTGTGCAGCAGGCGATCGACGACCCCGGCGAGCGCATCCCCGCGGTCGTCACCTTTCTCGTGGCAGCATCCGGAATCTCCCTGCTCGGAGTGAGCGCGGCGTTCTGGGCGCTGGTCGCCGGGCTCGTGGTCCGCACGGCGCTGCATGCGGGACGGCGCTGAGCGAGCGACGCACTCAGCGGTTACCGTGGTCGGGTGACGGTTCCTGCACAGCCCCCGGGCACCTTCGACGCCCGACCCCTGGTCGACCCCGTCGACCCTGCCGAGGTCGAGGCGTTCGCGCGACTGCGGCCGGCGAGCGAGAAGAAGACCTCCACAGCCGTCACGATCATCGTCTGGGTCATCTGCGCGATGGCGTTCCTCATCGTGGTGCCGATCGGCTCGCTGTTCGTCCTGGGAGCCGGCTATGCGATCGGCGGGAGCGTGGGATCGGCCGTCGCCGGGATGCTCGGCATCCTCCTGCTCGGTGGAGCGATCATCGGCGGCGTCCTGCTGAGCAGGCGCGCCCGACGCCTCCGCGACACCACGCGTCTGCGGCTGACCCGATTCGCGACGGCCAACGCGATGACGTATCGCGATCGCCTGGACGACCCGCCGCTGCCGGGCATGATCTTCCACACCGGGTCGAGCCGGATGGCGACCGACGCGCTGCGTGGCACGGTGCCGCGCTTCGTCGAGTTCGCCAACTATCAGTACACGACGAGCAACGGCAAGAACACCCAGACCCACCGCTGGGGCTACGTCGCGGTGAAGCTCGACGTGCCACTGCCGAACATCGTGCTCGACGCGCTCGGCAACAACGCACTCGGCAACACCATCGCCTCCGGGTTCACGCGTGACCAGCGACTGTCGCTCGAGGGCGACTTCGACCGGTACTTCTCGCTGTACTGCCCGGCCGGATACGAGGCCGACGCTCTGTACCTCTTCACGCCCGACATCATGGCGCGCTTCGTCCACCACGCGGCGGAGCTCGACGTCGAGATCGTCGACGACTGGCTGTTCCTGTACACCCGCCGGTCGGTGTCGACTCTCGACCCCGCGACGTGGGCCTGGCTCTTCGGCGCCGTCGGGGCTCTGCTCGTCAAGCTCGACCAGTGGGCGCGGTGGCGCGACGAGCGCCTGCAGATGGCGCCGGGCGGAGCGCCTGTGGTCGGGGTGAACCCCGGTGCCAGTCCCCCGACAACCCCCGCGCTGCCGTTCGCCGTTCCCACGCAACTGCTCACACCGCCAGGCGTCGCCGCCCCTGGTCGGCGGCTGCGCCGTCGCGGACCCTGGCTCGTGCTCATCCTCGGAGTCGGGATCGTGGCCGCGGGAGCGCTGATCCCCCTCGCGATGGCGATGTTCGCGGTGTTCACCTCCCGCTGAGTCGCCGCCTGGGCGACACCGTCCCCCGCGACCTCCTCCGATCCCCCGTGAGGGGGAGAGCGCACGATCACCCGCACGGGGGATGCCTCCGCCACCGCCTGCTCCGTACCGTGAGAATCACACGGCAGACGAAGCGGACGGAGAGAGCCGAAGTGACCACAGGAAAGCTCGTACTGAGCGGCATCACCAAGAGCTACGGCTCGCGGCGCGTGCTCGACGACGTCTCGTTCGAGGTGGCCCCCGGGCGCCTCACGGGCTTCGTCGGCGGCAACGGCGCCGGCAAGACCACGACCATGCGGATCGTGCTCGGTCTGCTCTCCGCCGACGGCGGCAGCGTCGAGCTCGGCGGCACCCCCCTGACCGCGGCCGCCCGCCGGCACTTCGGCTACATGCCCGAGGAGCGCGGCCTGTACCCCAAGATGAAGGTGCTCGAGCAGATCGTCTACCTCGCCCGCCTGCATGGATTCAGCAGGACGGATGCCACGACGAGGGCGACCGCGCTGCTCACGGAGCTGGGCCTCGAAGAGCGCTTGAACGACACGATCGAGTCGCTGTCGCTCGGCAACCAGCAGCGCGCGCAGATCGCTGCTTCGCTCGTGCACGACCCCGAGGTCCTCATCCTCGACGAGCCCTTCTCGGGCCTCGACCCGCTCGCGGTCGACGTGGTCGCCGGTGTACTGCAGACCAGTGCCGCGAAGGGCGCCGCGATCCTGTTCTCCTCGCACCAGCTCGACGTGGTCGAGCGCCTGTGCGACGACCTGGTGATCCTCGCCGGCGGTACGATCCGCGCGGCCGGATCCCGCGACGCCCTGCGTGCCGAGCACGCCGGCGATCGCTACGAGCTGGTCTCGGCATCCGACGCGGGCTGGCTGCGCACCGAGCCGGGCGTCACCGTGCTCGACTTCGAGGGCGGCTACGCACTGTTCGACGCCGACGGCCCCGAGACCGCGCAGCGCGTGCTGCGCACGGCCGTCGAGCGCGGCGATGTCGCGAGCTTCGCACCCAAGCATCCGTCTCTCGCCCAGATCTTCAAGGAGGTCATCCAGTGAGCACCCCCGCCCCCCTCAGCACCGCGAGCGGCATCTGGCTCGTCGCCGAGCGCGAGCTGTCGTCGAAGATCCGCAGCAAGTCGTTCCTCATCTCGACCGGCATCCTGCTGCTCGTCGCCCTGGCCGGCATTCTCATCAGCGGCTTCACCAGCGCGAACCCCGAGGCGACGAAGGTCGCCGCCACCTCGCAGACCGCTTCGATCGTGAGTGCGCTGCCGGACGTCGAGGTCACCGAGGTCGCCGACCGCGGCGAGGCCGAGGAGCTCGTCCGCTCGGGCGATGTCGAGGCGGCAGTCCTCCCGGGCGACGGCGCCACCGGTTACACGATCATCGCCCTGGAGAACGCTCCCGGCTCGCTCGTCTCGGGCCTGTCGGTCTCGCCGGACGTCGAGATCCTCGAGCCCGCGACGACGAACCCGCTGCTGCGCTACTTCATCGCGATCGGCTTCGGTCTGGTCTTCCTCATGGCCGCTTCGACCTTCGGCGGCACGATCGCGCAGAGCGTCGTGGAAGAGAAGCAGACCCGCGTCGTCGAGATCCTGCTCTCGTCGATCTCGGCGCGCACACTGCTCGCCGGCAAGGTGATCGGCAACACGATCCTCGCGATGGCGCAGATCCTCGCGATCGCCGCGGTCGCGACCATCGGTCTCATCGTCACCGGGCAGAACGAGGTGCTCTCGAGTCTGGGGGCTCCGATCGTCTGGTTCGCGGTGTTCTTCCTGTTCGGATTCGTGCTGCTGGCCTCGCTGTTCGCCGCCGCGGCATCCATGGTGTCGCGCCAGGAGGACGTCGGCTCGACGACCATGCCGATCACGATGCTCGTGATGGCGCCGTACATCCTCGTCATCGTCTTCAACGACAACTCGCTGGTGCTGACGATCATGTCGTACGTGCCGTTCTCGGCGCCGGTGGGGATGCCGATGCGACTGTTCGTCGGCGAGGCGCAGTGGTGGGAGCCGCTGCTCTCGCTCGTGATCCTGCTCGCCTCGTGCGTCGCGGCGATCGCGATCGGAGCGAAGATCTACGAGAACTCCCTGCTGCGCATGGGCGGCAAGGTCAAGCTCGCGGAGGCGCTGCGCGGCTGAGGCGCACCCCCGGTCCGCGGCACCGACAACGCATCCTCGACGCCCCCGCTCGTCGCCGAGGCCCCCGCTGATTCACGTGGATCAGCGGGGGCCTGGGCGTTCAGCGGGGGCCGCGGCATCCGCTCCGGTGCCTCCTCATCCCCCTGTGCGTTGTCGTCGACCCGGTGCCTTCCCTGCGCGATCAGAGCACTGGGTCGACGCGAGCACACCGGGTCGGGGGGATTCGGGCGAACGCGCCTCAGACCACGCCCTCAGACAGCGAGGTCGGGTTGCCGAAGCGGTGGTTGGTGATCGAGACGGCCTGCTCGTGCAGGAACGGGAGCATCTCGACGCGGCCCGCGCCGGTGACCTCGTGCGACCAGACCGCGACGTCAGGGCTGCCGCCGAGCGCCTCGAACAGCGCCGATGCGTCCCCGCCGACGAGGCGCACCCGCTGCCAGCCGTGGGCCGACTTCGCGTAGCGCTTCGCCCACGCGGCATCCTTCTCGTGCGTGATCGTCACTCCCTGTGCCCGCAGCGCCTTCTCGACCGCGGAGGGCAGGGCGGGCGCCGAGACCGTGAACGGGCCGCCGCTGCGCAGCGCCGCCGCGAGGACCCGGATGCCGTCGGCGAGCGGCGCATGCTCGGCGATGCGCACGTCGACCGCCGTCGGCCGGTAGCGGAACACGTTGCGCTCCACGCCGAGGCCCGACCTGTCGGAGACCGTCCCGAACTCATCGACCCACGCCCGCTCGTCGGATGCCGCCGCCCGGCGCAGCCACTCGGCCTCGACCGGGTCGAGATCGCGAGCCGCGGCGAGCAGTGCGGCGACGGGGGCCGAGAGCGCAGCATCCGGAGCGACGGCCGGCAGGTCGGACGCCTTCCACTCGCCGAGACCGAACAGGTAGTTCGGGCCTCCGGCCTTGGCACCCGCGCCGACCGCCGATCGCTTCCAGCCGCCGAACGGCTGACGCTGCACGATCGCACCGGTGATGCCGCGGTTCACGTAGAGGTTGCCGGCCTGCACCTGGTCGATCCAGGTCGCGACCTCGGCGGAGTCGAGCGAGTGGATGCCGGCCGTGAGGCCGTAGTCGACCGCGTTCTGCAGGCGGATCGCCTCATCGAGGTCCTTGGCGCGCATGATGCCGAGCACCGGTCCGAAGAACTCGGTCAGGTGCGTGGTCGATCCGGGGGCGACACCGGTCTTCACGCCGGGCGTCCACTGGCGGCCCTCGTCGTCGAGCTTCTTCGGCTCGACGAGCCAGCGCTCGCCCTTGCCTAGCGTGGTCAGCGCGGTGAGGAGCTTGCCCGCAGCGGGCTCGATGATCGGTCCCATCTGGGTCGCGGGGTCAGACGGCAGACCGACGCGCATCGACCGCACCGCGTCGACGAGCTGGCGCTCGAACCTCTTCGAGTCCGCGACCGAGCCCACGAGGATGGCCAGCGACGCCGCCGAGCACTTCTGACCCGCATGGCCGAAGGCGCTGCGGGCGACATCGGCGGCGGCGAGATCGAGGTCGGCCGACGGCGTCACGATGATCGCGTTCTTGCCGCTGGTCTCGGCCAGCAGCGGCAGGTCGTGCCGGAACGAGCGAAACAGTTCGGCGGTCTCGTAGGCACCCGTGAGGATCACCCGGTCGACGATCGGGCTCGACACGAGCTGGGTGCCGAGCTCGCGCTCGTCGACGTCGACCAGCGCGAGCAGATCGCGCGGGATGCCGGCGGCCCACAGCGCCTCGATCATCACGGCGCCGCAGCGCTGCGTGAGCGCCGCGGGCTTGATGACGACGCCCGAGCCGGAGGCGAGTCCGGCGAGCACGCCGCCTGCCGGGATCGCGACGGGGAAGTTCCAGGGCGGAGTCACGACCGTGACCTTCGACGGCACGAAGGCGGCACCGTCGAGGGCGTCCAGCTCGATCGCGCGCTCGGCGTAGTAGTGCGCGAAGTCGATCGCCTCGCTGACCTCGGGGTCGGCCTCGGCGATCGTCTTGCCCGCCTCGTGCGCCATGATCTCGATGAGCTCGGCACGACGCGCGGCGAGCTCATCGCCCGCGCGATGCAGCAGGGCGGCGCGCTCGGCGGCAGGACGGGAGGCCCAGGATGCCGCAGCATCCGCCACCGTCGCGAAGACGCGGTCGAGCTGTTCGGGGGTGTCGATCCGGGCACGGGTGATCGCGTCGACCCCGAGCGTGCTCGTGGTCGAGCGGCGGAGGATCGCGCGCCCCCAGGCGCGGTTCGCGGCGATCGCAGGGTCGGTGTCGGCCTGATTGGCGAACCCCGTGGCGGCGCCCTTCGTCGGTTCCTGAGCGAGCGAAGCGCCCTTCGTCTCGTCGCTGCGCTCCTCGCTCAGGGACCGGGGAAGGGCGTTCTCGGCAGCCCTGTCCTGCACGCGGTTCGGGGTCGGCTCGGAGCCGTCGGCCTCGAGGGCCGCGAGCGAGCGCTCGAAGCGCTGACGCTCCCGGGTGAGCAGAGTGGGGTTCGAGGCGAGCTCGAACACGGCCGACATGAAGTTCTCGGAGCTGGCGTTCTCTTCGAGGCGGCGCACGAGGTACGCGATCGCGACGTCGAACTCGGCCGGGTTCACGACCGGCGTGTACAGCAGCAGGTTGCCGACGTCCTTGCGCACCGCCTCGGCCTGCCCCGTGGCCATGCCGAGGAGCATCTCGAACTCCACGGCATCGGTCACTCCGCGGTTCTTCGCGAGCAGCCAGGTGAAGGCGATGTCGAACAGGTTGTGCCCCGCGACGCCGATGCGCACGGCATCCAGTCGCTCTGGAGTGAGCGCCCAATCGAGCACGCGCTTGTAGTTCGTGTCGGAGTCCTGCTTGGTGCTGTACGTCGCGAGCGGCCAGCCATGGATCTTCGCGTCGACCTCTTCCATCGCGAGGTTCGCTCCCTTGACGACGCGCACCTTGATGGGCGCGCCGCCCTTCGCGCGCCGCGCGGCCGCCCACTCCTGCAGGCGCTGCATGGCTCCGAGCGCATCCGGCAGGTACGCCTGCAGCACGATGCCGGCTTCGAGGTCCTCCAGTCCGGGCTGATCGAGGATGCTCGTGAACGCGGCGATCGTGAGATCGAGGTCGCGGTACTCCTCCATGTCGAGGTTGATGAACTTCGCCTTGCCCGACGCTTCGGCATCGGCGGCGAGGCGGTACAGCGGGGTGAGCTTCTCGACGACGTCTGCGACGGCCTCGTCGAACGACCACATCGACAGCTGGCTGACCACGCTCGACACCTTGATCGACACGTAGTCGACGTCGTCTCGCGCAAGGAAGTCGTAGGTGCCCTGCAGGCGCCGGCCGGCCTCGCGCTCGCCGAGCACGGCCTCGCCGAGCAGGTTGAGGTTCAGGCGGTTGCCGCTCTTGCGCAGCTTCGCGATCGCCGGCCCCAGCTTGGCAGGGGTCGCATCGAGCACGAGGTGGCCGACCATGGCGCGCAGTACGCGGCGGGAGATCGGCACGACGACGCCGGGCATCTTCGGCGCGAAGAAGCCGCCGGCCTTGATCGCGGCACGCAGGTAACCGGGAAGCAGGGTCGGGGTGATCTCCGAGAGCTCGGCGAGCGTGCGGCCGGCGACGCTCAGGTCTTCCGGTCGCATGACGCCGTCGACGAAGCCGACCGTGAAGTCGAGACCGTTCGGATCCTTCAGCACCTCGGACAGACGCTGAGCGGCGGGTTCGACCGGGTGCGTCTCGCTCTCGGCGAGCCAGCGCTGCACGAGAGCGGCGACTTCTTCGGTGCGAGGGAGTGCGGTATCGACGACGGACATCTGCGGCTGCCTTCCAGACGGGCGCGCACTCGGGACATGCGCTGCTGGTTCATTGTCCGATCGCAGATAGCATCACGTCTATCAACCCTTTTGAGAGATAATCGTTCAGTTGAATCAAACGATGGGATGCCGGATGCTCGACGTGAATCGACTGAGGATGCTCGTCGAGCTCTCGCACCGGGGGACGCTGTCCGCGGTCGCCGATGCGCTGTCGTACAGCAAGGCCACGGTCTCGCAGCAGCTCGCCGCACTCGAACGCGAGGTCGGGGTCGCGCTGCTGCGCCGCGTCGGGCGCGGCGTGCAACTCACTCCGCAGGGGAACGTCCTCGTCGCCGAGGCCATCGGCATCCTGGATCGGCTGGAGCACGCCGAGGTGGCCGTCGCCGAATCGCTCACCGAGGTCACCGGCACCGTGCGCATCGCGGTGTTCCAGACCGCCGCGCATGCGCTGCTGCCGCCGGCTCTGCTGAGCCTGGGCGAACGGCATCCGGCGTTGCGGGTCGACGTGACCGAGAGCGATCCCGAGACGAGCCTCGAAGGCGTGGCCAGCCGCGACTTCGATCTCATGCTCGCCGAGCAGTATCCCGATCATCAGCGGCCGCTCAAGCCGGAGCTCGACCGGGTGGTGCTGACCCACGACGCGATCATGCTGGGCCGCCGCGCGCACGACGAGACGGATGCCGGCACGGCGCTGCGCGCGGCGGCGGATGAGCCCTGGGTGCTCGAGCCCGCGGGGACCGCCTCGCGCGCCTGGGCCGAGCAACTGTGCCGACGAGCGGGGTTCGAGCCGGACGTGCACTTCGAGGTCGCGGACCTCACGACGCACGTCCGATTGATACGGGCCGGACTCGCGGTGGGGCTGCTGCCCGATCTCGTCTGGGCCGGCGATGCACCGACGGTCGCGCTCGCTCCCCTGCCCGGTTCACCGCGACGCGAGATCTTCTCGTCGGCCCGGCGGGTCTCGGCCGAGGCGCCGTCGATCAAGGCGGTGCGCGCGGCGCTGGCCGAGGCCGCGGGGGCGCTGCTTCCGGAGTAAGCCGTCGCGCGGCACGCCGTCCGCCGGCCCCGAAGATGACGTTCTGTGTCATCTTCGGAATATCCGGGAATATGCATCCGCATGTATGCGTTTCGGCTCTCGTACGCCGGACGAAGGAGTCCGATCCGCTCCTTCCGAAAGGCACTACCGTGAGCGCTCCCGTGATCGACCGCACCGCCCCCACCGAGCACCCCGTCCTCGACGTGCTCGCCGCTCGCTGGAGCACCCGCGCCTATGACGCGGAGAACACCATCGACGACGCCAAGCTGAACGCCGCTCTCGAGGCTGCGCGCTGGTCGCCGTCCGCCTACAACCTGCAGCCCTGGCGCTTCATCGTCGCCCACCGCGGCACCGCGCTCTTCTCGCAGGTCGTCGACTCGCTCGTCGAGTTCAACCAGCTGTGGGCCTCGAAGGCATCCGTCCTGATCGTCGCGATCGCCGAGACCGAGTCCGAAGACGGCAAGCCGATCAGCCACGCCGTCTACGACCTGGGCCAGGCCGTCGCGCACCTCTCGGTGCAGGCGCACCACGACGGTCTGCTCGTGCACCAGATGAGCGGCTTCGACCCCGAGGTCGTCCGCGAGTTCGCCGATCTCGCCCCGCGCTTCACCGCGACCACCGTCATCGCCCTCGGCGAGCTGGGTGACGCCTCCGAGCTGCCCGAGGGTCTGCAGCAGGGCGAGACCGCCCCGCGTGTGCGCCGTCCGATCTCCGAGTCGGTCATCCTCAGCGCCTGAGATCCTCGCTTTGCCCCGCCCGCTCCTCGGAGCCGGCGGGGCATCGTCGCATCCGGGCTGCGTCTCGCGCCCTGCCGAAAACAGGTCAACCGCGCCGAAGAAGGAAACTCTGGCCGATTTCCTCATGATCTCGCGCGGTTGACCTGTTTTCGGACGCGACCTGACGCCTCATCGAAGGGCCCGGTTGCTCCTGCCGATCACCTCGGCCGCTGCGCGGCCTCTGCCAGAGCATCCGCCGCCCGCACCAGGGCGAGGTGCGAGAACGCCTGCGGAGTGTTGCCCAGCTGCCGCCCGGCGACCGGATCGTACTCCTCCGAGAGCATCCCGACGTCGTTGGCCAGCCCGCACAGGCGGTCCATGAGGTCGTGCGCCTCCTGATGCCGACCCGTCGTCGCGTACTGCTCGACCAGCCAGAACGAGCAGGCGAGGAACGCCCCCTCCGACCCCGACAGCCCATCGACACCGGTTCCGGTGCGGTATCGGCGCACGAGCCCATCGGGCATCAGCGTCTGCTCGATATGCTCCACCGTGGCGAGCATCCGCGGATCATCCGGCGCGCAGTACCCGACCTGAGGCAGCAGCAGCAGCGACGCGTCGACCTCAGTCGTGCCGTAATACTGCACGAAGTGCCCGTCGACCACCCCGTCACGATCGATCTCCGTGCGCAGCCGATCCCGCAGTCCCCGCCACCGATCGACCTGCCCGTCGAGTCCGTAGTCCTCGACCGCGCGCACCGCCCGATCGAAGGCCGCCCACATCATGACCCGCGAATGGGTGAACAGGTGCGGCTCGCCGCGGATCTCCCACAGCCCCTGATCGGGCCGCTCGATCTGCTCCGAGGCGAACCGCAGGAGCTGCCGCTCCAGCGGCCACGAGAACTCCGACTCGGTGAGCCCCGCCGCTCGTGCGGCCGACAGCGTGACGATCACCTCGCCGACGACATCCGCCTGGTACTGTGCGGCGGCGCCGTTGCCGAGCCGCACCGGCGCCGATTTCTCGTACCCGGGCAGCTCGGGCAGCACCCGCTCGACGAGGTCGCGCTCGCCCGCGAGTCCGTACATGATCTGCAGGTCGGCCGGATCACCGGCGACCGCCCGCAGCAGCCACTCGCGCCAGTCCCCCGCCACCTGCACGAAGCCGTGATCGAGCAGCGCCTCGAGCGTGAGCGCAGCATCGCGCAGCCACACGTACCGGTAGTCCCAATTGCGCTCCCCGCCGATCTCCTCCGGCAGTGCCATGGTGGCCGCGGCCGCGATGCCACCGGTCTCGTGATTGCTCAGCGCCCGCAGGATCAGCAGCGACCGCACGACGTCGCCCCGTCGCGGACCGTCGTGTGCGATGCGGTCGGCCCAGCTCTGCCACCAGTCCTTCGTGCGGTCGATCTCCGCCTCGGCGTCCAGCGGCTCGGGGACGTCACGGTGCGAAGGGAACCACGTCAACTGCAGGTCGCGCACCTGACCTGCCCTCACCTTGAGCTCACCCCGGTGCTGATGGTCGACGGCTTCGAGGGCCGCGCCGCGAACGGCGACGGCATCCGGCCCGCCCATCGCGACCAGGCACGGCTCGGTATCGGTTCCCGTCTGCCGCACCCAGGGCATCACCCGCGAGTAGTCGAAGCGGATGCTGAGACGCTGCTCGAACGTCATCCGCCCCTGGATGCCGATCACGCGACGCAGCAGGTCCGTCCGTCGGATCGCGACATCGGGGTCGAGTCCGATCGGCATGAAGTCGTGCACTTCGGCGACGGCATCCGCGGTCTCCCAGCGGGTGATGAGCACGAAGGTGTCGCCGTCGTAGCGGCGGGTGGCGACGGCATCCGGATCCTGCGGTCGCACCTGCCACCGTCCGTGCGCCTCGTCGCCGAGGATCGCACCGAACACCGACGGGGAATCGAGGCGGGGCAGGCAGAGCCAGTCGACGCTCCCCGCTGTCGAGATCAGCGCGGCCGTGCGGCAGTTGCTGAGCAGGGCGTAGTCCTCGATACGTGCAGCCACGGGGTCGAGCCTGGCACGGCGCGGCGGCGGCGCGCCAGCCCTGCCGGGTCGCGGTCGGGTCGCGGTGCCAGCTCGATGATGGATCAGAAGTGCTTCCCTGGGAGCGTCGGCGGCGGCACTTCTGATCCATCATCGCCGCGCGGATGCTGTCGCAACCAGCCAGGCGCCGGGTAGCCTGCGGACATGGCGAGCACACCCACGACCCTGTTCATCCTCGGCGCCTCCGGCGACCTCACCTCCCGACTGCTGCTGCCGTCGCTCGCGGCGCTCCTGGCGCGGCAACCGCAGCGGCGGATCGCCCTGCGCGGAGCAGGGACGGAGGACTGGGATGCCGCGAAGTGGCAGCAGATCGTCGCCACGGCCTTCGCCGATTCCGCCGACGCGCTCGATCGCGTGACGGTCGGCGACTACGTCGCGGCGGACGTCACCGACCGTGGGGCAGTGGCTCAGCTCGTCTCATCGCTCGGACCCGGTACGGTGCTCTACTTCGCGCTGCCGCCGGCGGTCACGCATGCGGCGATCGACGCGATGCAGGGACTGGAGCTGCCCGCCGACATCCTCTTGGCGATGGAGAAGCCGTTCGGAGACGACGAACAGAGCGCCCGTGAACTGAACGAGAAGCTGACGGCGCTGGTCGCCGAACAGCAGGTGTTCCGCGTCGACCACTTCCTCGGGCGGTCGACGTTGCTGAACCTGCTGGGCGTCCGGCTCGCGAACCGCATCTGGGAGCCGGTGTGGGCGGCCGAGCACGTGGAGTCGGTGTGCATCCGCTTCGACGAGACGCTCGCCCTCGAGGGTCGAGCCCGCTACTACGACAAGGCCGGCGCGATGATCGATATGATCCAGAGCCACCTGCTGCAGGTGCTCGCACTGGTCGCGATGGATCCGCCCGCGACGCTCGGCGAGCGCGACCTGCGCGACGCGAAGGCCGCGGTGCTGCGAGCCACGCGGGTGCGCGGCGGAGATCCGGTGGCGTCGTCGAAGCGGGCCCGGTATACGGCCGGCACGGTCGGCGATCGAACGCTTCCCGCCTACGCGGATGAGGAGGGGGTGGATGCCGCGCGCGGCACCGAGACCCTCGCCGAGGTGACGTTCGAGGTCTCGAACGATCGCTGGGAGGGTGTGCCGTTCATCCTGCGCTCCGGCAAGGCGCTCGAGGCGAAGCGCTCGGAGGTGACCGTGACCTTCAAGCAGGTGCGGCACCTGCCGCTCGGGCTCGCCGGGGAGCCGGTCGACGGCGGTCGGCTGCGGTTCTCGCTCGGCCCCGACCGGATGGCGCTGCGGCTGCACGTGACGGGTGGCGACGATCCGTTCGCGCTGCGCGACGAGGACCTGCTGGCCGACCTCGGCGAGGGCCAGCGCCGGTCGTACGAAGAGGTGCTCGACGAGCTGCTCGACGGCGAGGTCGCCCTCTCGGTGCGGGCCGACGAGGCCGAGGACTGCTGGCGCATCATCCAGCCCGTGCGCGAAGCCTGGGCGAAGGGCGAGGTGCCGCTCGACGAGTACGCCGCGGGCTCCGCAGGGCCGGAAGCGTGGCCCGAGGTGTGACGCGTGCCTCGCTTGTACTCGCCCGGGCGAAAAGTCGGAGTTCCGACGGAAGACGCCGGATGCCGAGGCCGTCGGCGGCCGCGTCAGTCGGGCTCGATCACGTAGCGCCCCGAGGCGTCGGTGAACAGCGCCGTCTGGCCGGGGCGCGCGACGCGCACGAACTCGGCGACGAACGGGAACCGGGCCACGAAACTGTCGACCGACCAGACCTCGTGGTTCGCGGAATCGTTCATGTAGGCATCCGACTCGAGGCCCGTGACCGACTGCAGGTCGCGTCCGGTGTACGTCACCCACCGCGGCGGATGCTCGGCGTGCAGCTTCGACAGGAACACGGGGCTGTTGCCGGCGGGGCCGGCGGGAGCAGCAGCATCCGTTCGGGTGACGTCGAGCAGTGCATCGCGCGAGCCCGCGGCGGCGACCAGCGAGTCCCACCCGCGGGAGGCTGCGTGCGAGGCCTCCGCGTCGGTGAGCATGTGCAGCATCCGCACGTGCCCGACCGGCGAACCGTCGGCGGCGCGCACCTCGTCGAAGACCGTGCCCCGGCGGGAGGGGGCGACGAGGATCGCCGAGATCTGCGTGCCGTTCAGGAACGGAGTCCCGTTGCGCCACGGCGCACCGATGGGCGGAACGCGACGGTTCTTCACCATGTCGTCGACGACGATTCCGAGGGCGATGAGCCCCGCGCCCTGTTGCCCGTCCATGACCTCGACCGCGAGCTCGACCCGGTCGCCCGAATCGATCGGCAGCCGGGATGCCCCGATCGTCATGAGCGTGATCGGCCCGTCGGCCGGGCGCTTCTCCACGACGCGCACGCCGGGCCCGATCGGCTCGGGAAAAGGCGCGGGCGCGACGTTCAGCACATCGAAGACATGGGTGGGGAAGGCGTCGCCCTGGCTCATGCCGCACAGTCTTGCACGGGCGGTGACGCGACATGCCGGAGCAGAGGCGTAGCGCATCCGAACCTTCAGCAGGCGCAACGCCCTTCGTCTCGTCGCTGCGCTCCTCGCTCAGGAACCGATGGGAAGACCGCCCGCCGAGAAGAACGCACTAGGCGGATGCCGTGAGCACGAGCCCCGTGCCGTCGGCGGCCACGTCGACGCGCACCGTGTCGCCGTCGTGCACACCGCCCGAGAGCAGTGCCGTCGCGAGCTTGTTCTGGACCTCGCTCTGGATGAGACGTCGTAGCGGTCGCGCGCCGAACACCGGATCGTACCCGCGCTCGGCCAGCCACGACCGGGCATCCGGCGTCACGGCGAGTGTCAGCCGGCGCTCGTGCAGACGCCTCTGCAACGCGTCGATCGTGAGCTCGACGATCTGCGCGAGATCGTCCTCGCTCAGCGACTGGAACATCACGATGTCGTCGAGCCGGTTGAGGAACTCGGGCCGGAACACCTGTCGCACGAGCGTCATCACCTGCTCACGCTTGTCGTCGATCGACAGCACGGGGTCGATGAGGATCGGCGACCCGAGGTTCGACGTGAGGATCAGGATGACGTTCGAGAAGTCGACCGTACGACCCTGTCCGTCGGTCAGCCGGCCGTCGTCGAGCACCTGCAGCAGCACGTCGAACACCTCGGGGTGCGCCTTCTCGACCTCGTCGAGCAGGATCACGCTGTACGGACGACGCCGCACGGCTTCGGTGAGCTGACCGCCCTGCTCGTAGCCGACGTACCCGGGAGGGGCGCCGACGAGCCGCGAGACCGAGTGCTTCTCGCCGTACTCCGACATGTCGATGCGCACCATGGCGCGCTCGTCGTCGAACAGGAAGTCCGCGAGGGCCTTCGCCAGCTCGGTCTTCCCGACACCGGTCGGGCCGAGGAACAGGAACGAGCCGGTCGGGCGGCCGGGGTCGCTGATCCCCGCACGCGAGCGGCGGACAGCATCCGACACCGCCTTCACGGCCTCCTTCTGGCCGATCAGACGCTTGCCGAGCTCGGATTCGAGATGCAGCAGCTTCTCGCTCTCGCCCTGCAGCAGACGCCCGACGGGGATGCCGGTCCACGCGGCGATCACGGCGGCGATGTCCTCGTCGGTGACCTGCTCGTTGACCATGCGCTCCTCGTCGGCGGACGCCGCCTCGGCCTGCTCGGCCTCGGCGATCTCGCGCTCGAGCTTCTTGATGGTCTCGTACTCGAGCTTCGACGCCTTCGTGTAGTCGGCGTTGCGCATCGCGAGGTCGCGCTGCGTGATCGCGTCGTCGAGCTGCTTCTTGAGCTCACCGACGCGGTTCAGGCCTTGGCGCTCACGCGCCCACCGGGCCTCGAGCTCGGCGAGTTCCTTCTCCATGCCGACCAGCTGCTCGCGCAGAGCGCCGAGGCGCTCCTTCGACGCGGCATCCTTCTCGCGCTTGAGAGCGAGCTCCTCGAGCTTGAGCCGGTCGACCTGGCGCTTGAGCTGATCGATCTCGACGGGCGAGGAGTCGATCTCCATCTTCAGCCGCGACATCGACTCGTCGATCAGGTCGATCGCCTTGTCAGGCAGTTGCCGCGACGGCAGGTACCTGTTCGACAGCGCGGCCGCCGCGACCAGCGCCCCATCGGAGATCGTGACTCCGTGGTGCGCCTCATAACGACCCTTGAGTCCGCGCAGGATCGCGATCGTGTCCTCGACCGACGGCTCGCCGACGTAGACCTGTTGGAAGCGGCGCTCGAGCGCAGCATCCTTCTCGATGAACTCGCGGTACTCGTTGAGCGTGGTCGCACCGATCAGGCGCAGCTCGCCGCGGGCGAGCATCGGCTTGAGCATGTTGGACGCCGCGACCGAACCCTCGCCGCCACCCGCACCCATGAGCACGTGCAACTCGTCGATGAAGGTGATGATGCGACCGTCGGACTCGGTGATCTCCTGCAGGACGCTCTTCAGCCGCTCCTCGAACTGGCCGCGGTACATGGCACCGGCCACGAGAGCCGAGATGTCGAGCGTGATCAGCTCTTTGTCCTTGAGCGACTCGGCGACGTCACCGGCCACGATGCGCTGCGCGAGCCCCTCGACGACGGCGGTCTTGCCGACGCCTGGTTCACCGATCAGCACCGGGTTGTTCTTCGTGCGGCGGGTGAGCACCTGGCTGACGCGGCGGATCTCGCTGTCGCGCCCGATCACGGGGTCGAGCTTGCCCTGCCGGGCGCGGTCGGTGAGGTTGATCCCGAACTGCTCAAGAGCGGATTGCTGCTGGTCGGTCTGCGGCGTGGTCATCTGTCCTCCTGAGGAGACTCCTTCTGCGCGATCCCATCCGGGATCAAAGTTGAGCTGTGTTGACTCAACTTTAGCACCACCACCCGCTCAGAGCAACGGGCGCACCGCCAAGAGCGAGTTCCAGATCTCGGCCGCGACCTGGCTTTTGCTTCCGGATGCCGTGGCGACGACGACCCCGTCGGGGCCGATCACCCGCACCTCGTTGTCGGCGACTTCGAATCCTCGCTCCCATCCGACCTCATTCACGACGAGCACGTCGACACCTTTGCGCCGCTGCTTGCGTCGGGCTCGGGCGAGCATCTCCTCCTCGCCGCCGTCGGCCGACGGCGTCTCTGCGGCGAAGGCGACGATCGTCTGCCCCGCACGCCTGGCCGCGGCCAGCCCCGCGACGATGTCGGGGTTCTCGACGAGCTCGATCGTGGAGAGACGCTCGCCCTCCTTCGTGAGCTTGTGCGACGCGACCTCGATTGGGCGATAGTCCGCGACCGCGGCGGCCATGACGACCACATCGGCCGCTGCCGCGGCATCCGCCATCGCCGCCCCGAGTTCCGCAGCCGATCCGACCGGCACGATCTCGACGCGCGGATGCCGAGCCGCGGCGAGCACGTCGCGCGAGATGTTCGCGGCGACCAATGTCACCTGCGCACCCCTCGCGGCCGCCTCGGCCGCGAGGGCGACGCCCTGCCGTCCGCTCGACCGATTGCCGAGGAAGCGCACCGGGTCGATCGGCTCTCGAGTCCCTCCAGCCGAGACCGCCACCTGCACGCCGGCAAGATCTCCCCCGGCGAGGAGCGCGAGGGCCGCCTCGGCGATGTCGTCGGGCTCGACCATGCGTCCAGGCCCGCTGTCGCCGCCGGCGAGCTCTCCGACGGCCGGACCGACGATGTGCACACCGCGAGAGCGGAGCGTCGCCACGTTCGCCTGGGTCGCCGGATGCCGCCACATCTCGGCGTGCATCGCCGGCGCGATGAGCACGGGCGCCTCGGTCGCGAGCAGCGTGGTGCCGAGCAGGTCGTCGGCGATCCCTGCGGTCATCCTGGCGATCGTGTTCGCGGTGGCCGGTGCGACGATGACGAGATCGGCGTTCTGGCCGAGCGCGACATGCCGCACGCGGGCCACGTCGTCGTGCACGCTCGTGGTGACCGGATGCCGACTGATGGCCTCCCATGTCGGCAGCCCCACGAAGCGCAGCGCGTCTTCGGTGGGGATGACGGTGACCTCATGACCGGCCTTGATGAGCAGCCGCACCAGGTGCACCGATTTGTATGCGGCGATGCCACCCGTGACTCCGACGACGATGTTCACACCTCCGATTCTGCCCCAGCCAGACGCGCAGGGGGCCGTCGTAGACTTGCCCGGATGTGCACGGTCGTGATCGATGTGACGGATGCCGCGACGGCGCGACTGCTCGCCGTGCGCGACGAGGATCCCCAGCGGGCCTGGGATGCGCTGGGCGAATGGTGGCCGCAGACGCACCCGGGAGTGCTCGGCATCCGGGATCGTCGAGCCGGCGGCGCGTGGCTCGCCGTGAACCCGCGAGAGCGGCGTCTCGCCGTGCTCCTCAACCGTGCCGATGTCATCGATCTCCCCGACGAGCGTGCACTCACCCGGGGAACGCTCGCGCTCGAGTCGGTGCTCGGCCGCTCGCCCGTCGCACCGTTGTCGATGCACGGCTTCAATCTGCTGGAGGTGCGCCCGGAGGGAGCCCGCGTGTTGAGCTGGGACGGCGTCTCGCTGCGCGAGACCTCGATCGGCCCCGGCACCCACATGATCGCGCACGACGATCTCGACGACGAGGACACCCCGCGGATCGCCGCCTGGCTGCCGGAGTTCCGGGCGCTCGGCCCGACCGCTCAGAGCGCCGATTGGGTCAGCGAGTGGGTCGGCCTGCTCGCGACCTCGGCACAGCTCGACCCGGAGGACGACCGAGCGATCATCCGCGACAACCGCCCGCACGGATACCCCACGCAGTCGCTGCTCTATGCGACGGCATCCGTCTCACCCGGCGGCGTCGAGATCGCCGACCACTCGCTGCCGCGACCCGCGCACTGGGCCGAGTGACTCGTCGCGGTCACCGACGCCCCGCTGCACGCCGACGCCCCCGCTGGTCGCCGACGCCCCCCGCTGACTTGCGTGAATGAGCAGGGGCGTCGTAACTGAGTAGGGGCGAAGGCGAAAACGACCGTCAGGCGGCGGACTCCTCCGCGCACGAGAACCGCGCGCGGTACGCGGTCGGGGCGAGCCCGAGGGTGCGCGTGAAGTTCTGCCGCAGCACCGCCGCCGAGCCGAAGCCGCATTCGTCGGCGATGCGGTCGAGACCGAAATCCGTGCGCTCCAGCAGCCGCTGCGCGTGGATGACCCGCTGGCGCCCCAGCCAGGCCGCCGGCGTCACGCCGTACTCGGCCTTGAACCGACGGGCGAACGTCCGCTGCGACATGAGGGCGCGGGCGGCGAGCTGTTCGATCCCCAGATCCTCGCGCAGGTGCTCGACAGCCCAGTCCGCGACCTTCGAGAGCGAGTCGCCGTGGGATGCCGGGATCGGGCGGTCGATGAACTGCGCCTGACCGCCGTCCCGCTGAGGCGGGACCACCATGCGGCGGGCGATCCGGTTCGTCAGCTCGGCACCGATCTCCTGCCGCAGCAGGTGCAGGCAGGCGTCGATGCCGGCCGCAGTACCGGCGCTCGTGATGATCCTGCCGTCCTGCACGAACAGGACATCGGCGTCGATGTCGATCTCCGGATACATGTCCGCCATGAGGTCGGAGTACATCCAGTGCGTCGTCGCCCGACGCCCGTCGAGAACGCCGGCCGCCGCCAGGATGAACGACCCGCTGCACACGCTCATGACCCAGGCGCCACGCGCGACCGCGTCGCGTGCGACGTCGAGCAGCAGCGGATCGATGGCGCCCCAGTACTGCCGCGGCATCGGGCAGAAGACGACGAGGTCGGCCTCGTAGGCGAACGACAGATCATGCTCGACGTTGACCGAGAACCCCATCTTCGAGCGCACGACGCCGACGCGCGGAGCCACGACGCGGAAGTCGAAGTTCGGCACGCCATCGTCGGATCGGTCGAGGCCGAACGCCTCACAGGCGACACCGAACTCGAACGGGGCGAACCCGTCTTGGATGATGCAGGCGACCGTCTTCATGCGAACGAACCTCTCTGGCAGTTTTCCTCTGAATGTAGTCACTTCTGCCACTCGTGGCAAGATCCCGCGTTCCGTAGCGTTTCTGCCATGATCCTCATCGTCGTTCTTCTCCTCCTCAGTGTCTGGGCGATCGTGCAGACCGTGATCGAGCTCCGCCGCGACGGCTACCGCCGGGTGCCCACCGACTGGACGCGCGTTCCGGACGCCGTCCGGTCGCGCCGCCCCTGACCCCTCGTGGTGCTCACGTCGACCTGAAACCTGATCGGAAGGCGGATGCTGCCGCTACGCTCGACATCATGAGCGAGCCGCAGCAGCCCTCTTACCCGGCGCAGGGCCAGCCGAACCAGCATCCGCCTACGACTCCTGCGCCCGCGAATCCCGCGCCCGCGTGGCCGACGGCTCAGCCTCTCGGCCAGCCGCAGCCGGCGGCTCCGTACCAGGCGTACCCGCAGCAACAGGTCGCTCCCGGCTACGCCCAGCACCAGGCCGCTCCCGCCTTTGCACAGCAAGAAGCTCCCAGCTATCCGCAGCAGGGGTCCGCCTCCTCTCCGAACCCTCCGGCACAGGCATTCTCGCCGCAGGCATCTTCCCCGTACGGAGCGCCGTCGACGGCGGGCGGCCTCGGCCGGACCGCGTTCATCTTGGGCCTGGCCACGATCGCTGCCGGCCTGGTGGGATTGATCGTGAATCGCCTGCTCTTGGCAGCGATCGACTACTCCAGCTACAGCATCTTTGGCGTGGTCACGGTCGGCACCGGCCTGCTGGTCTTCGCCCTCGGCGCGGCAACGCTCATCACCGGGCTCATCGCGATCCGCCGCACTGGGCCGAAGCTGTTGGCCGGAATCGCGGTCGGAATCGGCGCCGCCAAGGTCGCCGGCAGCGTGATCAGCTTCATCGCGAACCTCCTCTACTCCTTCTGACGATCGGACGATCATGAGCGATCCGCAGCAGCCATACGGCGCGCAGCCGACCGGTGCGCAGCCGACCGGTGCGCCCCAGCCCCCGGCGGCGGGATATCCGCAGCAGTATCCGGGCCAGCCCCCGCACGCACAACCCGCAACCCCGCAGTCCCCGCCGTCCGCGGCCCCGCAGTACCCGGGTCAGGCACCCCAGTATCCCGGCCAGGCCACGCAGTCACAGCAGGCTCCGCCGTCGCAACAGTTCGCGCAGGCTCAGCCCGTTGCTCCCGGCCAAGCTCCTCAGTACGGCACCGCACAGTACGGCACCGCACAGTACGGCACCGCACAGTACGGTGCGTCGCAGTACGGTGCGTCGCAGCCGTCGGGAAACCCGCTCGGCCGCATCGCGTTCTTCGCCGCCGCGGGCGCGGTGGTCCTCAATCTGCTGGCGACACTGATCTCTCCGATCCTGTTCCGCGCCGGCAACTACGACGTGGCGGGGTCCCTGTCCGGCGTACTCACGATCCTCGTCGTGCTCCTCAGCGTCGTCGCGGTGGTCCTCGCACTCATCGCGCTGCGCGGCCCCGGATCCAGACTCTTCCCGGCGATCGCGCTCGGAGCCGCCGGGTCGACGTTCCTGAGTTATGCGCTGACCTGGATCTCGAACCTGTTCTACGTGTTCTGAGCGCCGGAGTCCGCGAGCACGCGTTCGTAGATCGCGAGCATCGCCGCCGTCCGCGACGACTGCCGGAAATCCTCGGCGACCGAGGAGAGCGGCACCGGGGCGACGCCTGCGGCGATGTCGGATGCCGCCCGCCGCAGCGTCTCGGCGAGGGAGTCCCCGACCGCCCACAGCCCTCCGCCCAGCTCGGCGGCGATGTCCGGGTCGCTGATGATCGACGGGGTGCCGAGCGTCGCCGCCTCGAACGGCGTCATCCCCTGCGTCTCGAAGCCGATCGAGGTCTGCACGAGAGCGTCCGCGGCGACGAGGCGGGCGAGCGTCTCGGGGTAGCTCAGACGTCCGGCGAACCGCACGTTCGGCATCCCTGCCACGATCCTCTCGGCGGCGCTGCGCTGCCCGCCGCCGCCGATGATCTCGAGCTCGGCATCGATGCCCGAGGCGACGAACGCCTCGAGGAACGGCAGCAGCCGCTTCTCGGGGCTCATCCGGCCCAGCCAGACGAACCGGGGACGCCCCGGCGTCCGCTCCTCGGGCGCGGCGGCGAGCGTCGCCGCGCGCAGATCGTCGTCGATGCCGTTCCACACCACGTCGACGGCGTCGAAGACTCCGTGCCGTTCGAGCCGCCGAGCGAAGTGGGTCGATGGCGCGGTCACGGCGGATGCGCCGGCCGCCAGCCCGCGCAGGAACGCCCAGCCGTCGCTGCCGTCGCCCGAGCCGCGCAGCACCGTGCGCCGCCAGATGTTGAGCGCAGCGAGCACCGGCCGGTGCAGCGGGGTGACCGCCTGAATGCCCACATCGACGCGATTGTGCATCGTGTGGACGACTGGGATGCCGTGGCGATGGGCGTAGCGGTGTCCGATGAACGCACCCCAGAAGTCGGCCTGCACGTGCACGAGGTCGACGGGCGGACGCGACGCGAGCGCCCGGTCGAGAACGCGGTCCGTGCCCCGTCCCGGCCAGCTCATCGAGTACTCGCGGTCGGTCGTGATCGGCATCGAGGGCAGGTCGAGGTCGGCGGGGTTCGCCGCATCGGGTCGAGCGCCGTGCATCCGCGGCGCCACGACGGTGACGGTATGTCCGGCGCGCTCGAGGAACCGGCGCTGCAGGCGCATCGACACCTGCGCTCCGCCGAGGGAGTCGAGGTGCTGGTCGGCGAAGAAGACGATGTGCATCGTCGCTCCCGTCACTCGGGCAGAGGCTCGTCGCGGTACAGCGCCTCGAAGGTGTCGAGCGTGCGGTTGATGTCGTGGATCGCCACACCGTCGAGCGAAGCTCGCTGCATGCGCTCGTACTCGGCCGCATCGGCCGTCAGCACCGTGGTGAGCTTCTCGGCGAGATCGTCGGCGTCGCCCGGACGGAACAGGTAGCCGTTCTCGCCGTCGTTCACGAGATGCGGCAGTGCGACGGCATCCGCTCCGACCACGGGAAGTGCCGAGGCCATCGCCTCCATCGTCGCGATCGACTGCAGTTCGGCGATCGAGGCGATCGCGAAGACCGAGGCGCGCGACAGCAGCGCACGCAGTTGCTCATCGGTCGTGCGGCCGTGGAAGGTCACGCGATCAGACAGACCGAGCTGCGCCGACAGGTTCTCGAGCTGCTTGCGCTGGTCACCGCCGCCGACGATGTCGAAGGAGGCGTCCAGGGCGGGGTCGAGCTTCGTCATCGCCTGCAGGATGACCTCGACCTGCTTCTCGGCGGTCAACCGGCCGACGAAGATGACGCGGTTCTTCTCACGCGGGCCGATCACCGGCGCGTACTGCGAGCGGTCGATGCCGCAGCTGACCGGGATCACGCCCGTCACCTCGACGGTCTTCTCGAGGAAGTCGGCCGCCCGACGGGTCGGCGTGGTGATCGCCCGGGTGAGATCGAAGGTGCGCTTGGCGTCGGCCCACGCCGCCTTGAGCACCATGTCGTCGATGAACTTGGGCATGGTGGTGTGATCGAGGATGTTCTCGGCCATGACGTGGTTGGTGGCGATGACCGGGATCCCGCGCTGATGCGCGATGCGCGCCAGCCCGCGACCGATGACGATGTGCGACTGGATGTGCACGATGTCGGGCTTCACCGCGTCGAGGACCTTGCGCGCGTAGTGCTTCGACCGCCATGGCCACACGAAACGCAACCAGTCATGCGGCGCCCAGCGCACCGACGGCAGGCGGTGCAGCGTCATCGGCTCGCCCTCGATGACCTCCGTGCGCGCGGCGGAGCGGCGGTACGCCTGGTTGGGCGCGACCACATGCACGTCATGCCCGCGCTGCACGAGCCCCGCGGCGAGACGCTCGGCGAAGCGTGCGGCACCGTTGATGTCGGGGGCGAAGGTGTCGCACCCGATCAGGATGCGCAGGGGTCGCTCGCCGGCGGCGGGAGCGCCCGTCGAATCGGAGGAGGAGGGGGTCATGCTGCCTTACGGTTCGGCGGCCAAGAAGAGGGCCCTGGTCGGGTGGTCGCCACTCTACCCGAGGGGCCTGATCGTGCGGCCGAGGCCCACCGCGGTCGTGACAGGCTCACCGTGGCCGCGACAGGCTCACCCGGTGGGCGCCGCCCCGGCCGCCTCGATGCGCTGCGCGATCTCCGCGAACATGTCGTCGCCGACGAGACGTCCGACGAAGGCCAGCGTCGTCTTCGATGACACGGATCTGACGGTGACGACTCCTCGCCGGCGTCGAAGATCGCTGAGCTGATTCCAGGCGAAGCGCGTCTCGCCGCCCGGGCCGGTGAGTTCGAGGGCCCCGGTCGTCACGACCAGGGTCTGGGCGGTGCCGACCACGAGGCTACGCCTGACGCTGTGGTGCACCGTGACGACGAGTACCACCAGCAGAAGCAGCGCGAGCGCGGCCGCCATCGCCGAGACCTCGAGCATCCTGGACGACCCGAGGCCTGCGGCCGCGCCGATCACGCATCCGACAGCGATCAGACCGAGGCCGCCGGCGATCGCGAGGATCGTCCGCGAGCCGAGGATCAGGGCGGTGCGGACGATGCGCTGGTCCTCGACGGTGAAGGTGATCGATGAGGCGAGTGCGCCGGCAACAGGAGCGGATGCCGGGAACCCGTGCTCGACGGTATCCGTCCCGGCGCTCGCGGCGATCAGCTCGGCGGCGCGTGCCAGGGCGCTCTCGCCGAGCAGCCGACCCGGCAGCCCGAGCTGAGCACGGGAGGGCGTGATCGTGAGGTAGATCCCGCCACCGACGCGTCTGAGGTTCGACAGCTGCCGCCAGCGGATGCGGTCCGAGCCGCCCGGCCCGTCGAGATCGAGAGTGTCGTCCGTCACCTGCAGCGAGAACTCCGAGCCGAGCGGAAGCTGCCTGCGGGTGAGCGCGATCTGGCTCCACACGAGCAATGCCAGCACGACCGCGACTCCCGCGCAGCCGCTGACCACCAGCGCCACCCCGCCTCCGGATGGACGCCCGACAGTGCTGAGGGCGCCGACGATGACCATGAGCGCGACCACGACGGCGAGCAGAGCGAAGACGACCCGTTGCTGCCTGAGCCTCCCCCTCAGCACGGCCCGCTGGTCGTCGCGACCGATCGTGATCGTCCGACGTTCGAGATCGGTCATGCGCTCCCCTCCAGAACTGCCCGCGCAGTCACCCTAGCCGCACGCTGTCGCATCATCGCACCTGCGGCCGTACAGACTGATCCTCTAGCGTGGAGCCATGAGACTCGCAGCGTCCGCCGACACGACCCTCTGGATGCCGGTGACCGACTCGTTCGGCTTCCGCGGGCGTCGCCATCGCAAGGCGGCGATCCGGATGCTGATGAGCCAGGCGACCGCGGCGCTCGGCGGAGCCCCTCGGCCCGGCTCCCGCTTCGGTGCCTGGGCGATGAGCCAGGCGGTCCCGTTGATCATGAAGCAGGCCGACGGCCGTGTGCTCGTGTGGACGTGGAAGGCCGAGCCCGAACTGGTCGTCGCGATGGCGACGGCGCAGGTGCTCACCCCCGATGTGCGGATCGCCCGCGCGTCGATGCCGATGGAGTACGACGACACGGTGTCGTTCCGCTCGGTGCTCGGCGTCGGCGAGAAGCTCGTGGTCGCGATGCCGCCGTCTCCGAGCACCCCGCCGTTCGCCACCTATACGTGGGACACCGGGTCGCACCTGATCACGCTCACCGCCGTGTGCAGCGACCGCGAGCGCTTCGGCACGCTCGACACCGCTCTCGACGACCTGGCGCGCAGCATCCGCATCGCCGACGATCTCACCGGCGGCGAGTCTCCGGACGTGCTGCGGTTGCCGCCCGCTTAGACGGAGCGCCGCAGGCACACGAGGCGCGGCCGATCGTCCCAGGCCGGTGCCACGACGAACCCCCGCGACTCGTCGTAGAGGCGGATGACGGGCTCCCGCCAGTCCCACACCGACAGCCGCACCGGCCCGTCAACGGCGGCGACGGCCGCATCGAGCAGGGCGGATCCGACGCCCAGGCCGCGCACAGCGGGCGCGGCCCACAGCCTCTTGATCTCCGCCTCCCCCGACGCGAGAGGCTTCACCACGACGACGCCTGCCACGGAGTCCTCGACATCGGCGACGAGCACGGCGCAGTCGGCGTACGCCGTCGCCGGGTCCGCGACCTCGCGACGGTACTGCTCGGGAAGGTCGGCGGATGCCGTCGCGATGCCGTGGCCGACCTTCTCGGCCTCTGTCTGACGGAGATAGTCGTTCACGAGGGCCGCCACGGGCGCAGCATCCGCCGCCTGGAGGTCGGCGACGCGGATCATGCCGTCGACACTGTCACACGCTCGATAGAATTCACGAACCGGGGGGTGCGCAGCACATGGAATCAGGTCTCATCTGGATCATCGTGCTCTTCGTGGTCGGCATGGGCTTCTCGCTCTGGGCGTTGCTGGCCCCGGATGCGTGGATGCATGTGGATCGGCTCTCCTGGGGCTGGATGTTCCGTGGGGGCCGGGACGCCGAGTTGAGCGACAGCGGTCGCGCCTGGATCCGCATCCGCGGAGTGATCGGCATCATCGCCACGCTGGTAGCCTGCGGCATGCTGCTCGGGCTCAGAGCCGAGTCGATCGCCCGCGTCGATGCTGCCGAGCGGCAGCAGGCGACCGAGGAACGGCTGCGAGCGGCGGCGGGGCTGTGGGGATCCACTGACCTCCGAATCATGCTGCCCGCCGGAGGCGACATCGAGCCGCTCACATCGGAAGAGATCGCCGCCACGGTCGTCGGCTTCGCCCCGGTCACCGGGGCCGGCTCGTCTCCGTCGTACTTCAAGGATCTCGCGGCCTTCCGCACCGTCATGGATCTGGTCACCGACCAGAGCGAGATCGACGAGATCCATGAGAGCACCGACCTCGTGATCGGCACGCTCTCGCCGTGCCAGGTGGGCACGGCCTCGGTGGTGTCATCGGACGACGACCGGGTGGTCGTCGATCTGAGGTACTCGGCCACGGTGATGTTCAACACGCAGATGAGCTGCATGATCACGTGGGGCCGGTCCGTCGACCTGATCCCCATCGACCTCGGCGAGCCGCTGGACGGCCGATCGGTGCACCTCGTCGACGGCACGGAGCTGGTCGAGATCACCGACTGACCGCCAGTCCCGCCAGGCGACTGCCATGATGACCCCATGGACTCCGATTGGGCGCCTCCTGCATCGCGCACGACCCTCCGCGAGCGCGGCGTCGCCGCTCGCAAGCGCACCCCTCGTCGATCGCTTGCAGAGCAGCCCGAAGCGGCGCGCGACCCCCTCGGCATCCTCGAAGCCCAGAATCGCGCGCGGCAGCCCGATCTGGTGCCTCTGCGCGTCGAGCGGATGTCAGCCAGCCCCTTCGCGTTCTACCGGGGAACGGCCGCGCTCATGGCGGCCGACCTCGCGGATGCTCCGCACAGCGGCATCCTGGTGGCGTCGTGCGGCGACGCGCATGTATCGAACTTCGGCTTCTACGCCTCTCCCCAGCGCAGCCTCGTGTTCGACCTGAACGACTTCGATGAGGCCGCCTGGGCCCCATGGGAGTGGGACGTGAAGCGGCTGGTGGCGAGCATCGTGATCGGCGGACACGCATCGGGCAGGTCGGATGCCGTGATCGATCGGGCCGCGCTCTCAGCTGTGACCGCCTACGCACGGGGCATCGCGCGCACCACCGCGCTCAGCCCGACCAAGCGCTACTTCGCCCACTTCGACGTGGAGTCCACTCGCGGTCTGCTCGACAAGGCCGCGCAGAAGGCGATCCGCAGGGCGGTCGCCCAGGCGCAGCGTCGCACGGGAGAGCGGGCGGTGAACAGGCTCACCGAGGCGGATGCCGATGGCCGCCGCCGCTTCCGCCACCAGGCTCCGACCACCTCTCCTCTGCATGAGGAGCTCCGCGACGGCGTGCACGATCTGGTCGAGCAGTATCGGCGCACCGCGAGCCCCGACGTGGCCCTTCTGTTCGAGCACTACACCGTCAGCGATGTCGCCCGCCGCGTGGTGGGCGTGGGCAGCGTCGGGACGCACTGCTACCTCGTCCTGTTCCAGGACGGGGAGGACGGCACGCTGCTCATGCAGCCGAAGCAGGCCTCGCGAAGCGTGCTCGTCGAGTACGGCGGCATCACGCAGCCCCCGGCCCTGCAGCGCCTCATCGACGAGCATGGAGAAGGGGCCAGAGTCGTCTCGATGCAGAGGATCCTGCAGGCGCTGTCCGATCCTTTCCTAGGACACCTGCGCTCACCGAACGCCGACTACTACGCGAGGCAGTTCCATGACATGAAGGGCAGCATCGAGGTGGAGGATCTCGACGACGGCCCGTTCATCACCTACGCGCAGGCGTGCGCCGCAGTGGTCGCCCGCGCGCACAGCCAATCGGTCACCGCTTCCGAAGTCGCCGGATATCTCGGAGGAGGAAGGTCGGTCGCGACGGCGATCCTCGAGTGGGCGCGACGGTACGCCGAGGTCTCGCTCTCGGACTACGAGTCCTTCCGCGCGGCGCACTCCTGGGCACAGGCAGGGAGCTGAGCGCTGGCCGACTCCTGAACGCAGGTCACGCGAAGCCCCGCTCGTCGAGCCATGCTCTCGCCACCGTCACCGGTGCCCGCAGCAGCCAGGCATCGCAGACCAGCTCCTTCAGCCTCTCGCGATCGATCGCGTCGAGCCGCAGAAGCACAGCGGGATACCCGTCGAAATGCGGGATGGTGAACAGCGCGTCGGGTTCGGCGGCCAGCATCGCCTCCTTCTCGGCCAGGTTGAAGACGCGGATGCCGAGCACCGGCCCGGCGGGCCAAACACGGTCGAGATCGGCGAGCTGGCGGAGGTCGGTCTGCCGCGGTCCGCGGATCCAGACGAACTGACCGTTCTTCGCCCGCCACACCGCCTCACCCGTGTGCCCACCGATGCGTTCCTCCACCCCCGGCAGTGAGAGCGCGATCTCTCGCACGTCGTCGATGCCCGCCATGCGGACATCGTGCTCCGGACATCCGTCGTGCGCAAGGGGGATCGCGGGGCGCGGCTCGCGCCGCGCCCCGCTCACTCAGCCGAGCCAGGCGGGCGCGCGTCCGCGCAGGACGGCGCGGTCGAGAGAGAACCGGCCGGCGCCGGTGAATGCGACGGCGAGCGCGGCAGCGCCGAGCACGGCGACGAACTCCCAGCCGCCGTCGGCGACCCAGATCCCCGCGGAGAGGTGCACGAGCACGAGGGCGACGAGCATGTCGATCGCGAGCAGGATGCCGACGGGACGAGTGAGCAGTCCGAGCAGCAGCAGGATGCCGCCCAGCAGCTCGACGAATGCGACGAGCGGGCCGGCGATCTCGGGCAGCGGCACGCCCATGCCCGCGAAGCTGCCGATCGTGCCGGGCAGCGTGTACTCGAAGATCTTCTGGGATCCGTGGGCGATGAAGACGATGCCGACGACGACGCGGAGGACGAGCAGGCCGAACGAGGTCGGGGCGGAAGAGGCGGTGGTGTTCGTCATGAGGATTGGGGGTTCCTTCGTGGCAGGACACCGCGCCGCCAGGCGCGGAGCAGGGACGATCCCTGCTCCCACGCTAGGAAGCGCGACTTTCCGTTTCCTGTGTCCGAGCGCCCCGGCCGTCGCGTCGGGACCGACTACGTAGACTCGCCGGGTGGGGCGCGACCCGAACGCGCCCGGGAGAGGAACGGAACGTCGGTGCGAGCGCGGCTGGTCTTCGGCGGGCTTCGGCTCGCCGCGGCGATCGCCTGCACGGTCGCTCTCGTGCATCGGCTGTTCTGGGGGCTGAGCTCGCACACCACGGCGGGTGACAACTTCTTCGCCTATCTCACCGTGCAGTCGAACTGCGCGCTCGTCGTCGTCCTCTCGATCGGTGCCGTGCTCGCCGTACGGCGGCCCGTCGATCCGCGCTGGTTCAGTGTCGCCCTGGCTCTCGTGCTCACCTGGACCATCACCGCGGGTCTGGCCTTCGCGCTGATCGTCTGGCAGGCGGGGCTGCGCGGCATCCGTGTCGACGTCCCCTGGTCCGACCTGCTGCTGCACTTCTGGCTGCCCGCCTGCACTGCTCTGGCCTGGGCGCTCACCCCAGGGCACAGCCGCGTGAGCTGGTGGATCGTGCCCTCGTCTCTCGCGTTCCCGCTCGCGTGGGGTGGCGTCACGCTGTGGCGCGGACCGCTCATCGGCTGGTACCCGTACTACTTCCTCGACCCGCGGCAGGTGTCGGGGCCGGGTGAGTTCCTGCTCACGAGCGCGATCGCCCTGGCGATCTTCGCCCTGATCGCGACCGGTCTCGTCGGCCTCAGCCGGGTACGTCGTCCAGGAACGGAGCGAGCGATGCCGCAGCCGCGGCGAGCACGGCGGAATCGTCGAGCTCGGCGAGATCGGCCGCAGCGGCCCCGCCGATGATCCCGACGAGGATCGCGTCGCCGGTGACGGGTGCGAGGTTGATCCAGGTGCGGATGCCGACGTCACCGCCGACCACGTGCAGCAGGGTCGCATCGGTCGAGACGATCGGCTCGTCGAACCGCAGCCACACGGTCTCGATCGCACCGGCGTCGAGCGCCGCGATCGCACCGCGCTGACCGAACGGCAGCGGTGGCGCGAACTCGATGCCGTCGCTCTGGAGCACCCCGAGCGGCACGGTCACCAGCACCCGGTCGAACGACAACGACTCCCCCGTCGCGACGCCGAGGCTGACTCCCGCATCGTCGTAGGCGACGCGCGAGACCGGCGACGACAGACTGACCTCGGCCCCCTCGAACATCGACTCGAGGACCGCATCGAGATCACCCAGGACCGCCGTGCGCTCCGCCGCGGGCGCCGCGGGCGCGAACCACGACGATGCGGAGTCGACGGCGATACCCGTCGACGCCTCGAGGTAGGCCAGCAGGGCCGACAGTGCAGGGTCCTCCACGTCGGCACCGGCATTCGTGAGCGCCTCGCTGATCGACACGTCCGCGTCGAGGGCCTGTGCTGCCGCGATCGCATCCGGAAGGACCTGATCGCCCACCGGCTCGACGTCCGCCGCGGCACCCTCGCCCGCAGCCGATCGCCACAGCGGAGTCTGCAGAGTCGCCAGACGGATGCCGAGGGCCTCGAGCTGCGCGTGGAAGTCCGCGTCCTGCTCGCCGAGCAGCCAGGCTCCGAGCTGGGCGGGGACGGGCCACGTCTTCTCGTCGACGACCGACTGCAGCCGACCGCCGATACGGTCACGGGCCTCGAAGATCGTGAGCTGGAAACCGGTGGATGCGAGCCTCTGGGCGGCGGCTGCGCCTGCCAGACCGGCGCCGACGATCGCGACGCGCTCGCCGTACTCGCCGACATCGATCAACGCCTCGGCGGCAGCGAGGCCGGACCTCAGCGCGCCGGTCACCGTGCCGGGCGCCTCGGCATCCGTCGCTTCACCGGCGAGGAAGAGGCGGTCGTCGATCGGCGCGGCGAGCGCCTCACGGGTGCTCTGCGGCACGCCGGCCGGTGTGAAGCTCGCGGAGCCGAGGGAGAAGGGATCGGTCGTCCAGCTGCTGCGAGCGAAGGCCGCGGGCGCGAGCGTGGGCACGGTGGGCGCGGGAGACGGGGATCGGTCGGGTGCGGGCGTGGGGGCGGGCTCGGGCGTGCACGAGGCGAGCAGCATTCCGAGGACTCCGGCCCCGGTGCCGATCAGGAGTGTGCGACGCGTGATCCTCACGGTTGGCCACTCTACCCGGCGCTCCTCGACGGATCGCCCCAGGGGAACGGCGCCCAGCCTCGGTAGAATGGTGGCATTGTGTCCGGGGGGCCGCGATCGCCTCCGCGAGTTCTGCCGTTGGAGGCCCACCGTGACGTCGTTCCCCCCGAACTGGTACCCCGATCCGTCGGGAGCTCCCCAGCTGAGGTGGTGGGACGGCCGGCAGTGGACCGATCGCACGCAACCGGGCCCCGGAGCGGGCCCCTCGTCCTCGCCCGGATCCTCCGCGGCGCCGCAAGCCGCACAGGGGTTCTCGGCGGCACCGACGTCCGGATTCCCCTTCGCGCCGGCATCCGCACAGGGCTTCTCGGCCGCGCCGACATCCGGATTCTCATCGGCTTCCGCGCACAACGGCGCGCCGGGGTTCTCCTCCGCGCCAGGGGGCTCCGGTGCACCGGGGTACTCGGCAGCACAGGGCTTCCCCGCGGGACAGGGCTACCCCGCGGGACAGGGCTACCCCGCGGGACAGGGCTACTCGGCGGCACAGGGTTTCCCCGCGGCATCCGTCCAGCCCGCGCCGGCCGGTCCCCCGAAGCGCCGCCGCACCGGTCTCATCGTCGGTCTGGCGGTCGCCGCCGTCGTCGCGCTCGTCGTCACCGTCTCCGTTGTCGCGGTGCGCACCTTCCTGCCCGGTCTGCTCGGTGAGAACGTGATCGCCCTGTCCGATGAGGCATCCCCCGTCGATGGCCGCGACTACCTCATGACCGAACCCCGGCTCGGGGTGCGCCACGACACGGAGTTCACCTTCCCCGCGGATTACGACTTCGCGCAACGGTTCCCCGACAGCCTCCTGCTGGGCGAGGAGGGACTCCGCGAGGGGCAACAGCGCCAGAGCGAGGCATTCGAACTGTTCCTCGATGCCTCCCTCACGGTGCGCTCCAGCCTCTTCCTGCAGCAGATGGAGTCCGGCGGCGAGGTGACCATCCAGCCCAACGAGTCGCAGACGATGTCATCGAACAGCGGCGGAGACTCGGTGCAGGTGATGCCCGAGTCATGGGGCTCCTATGGAGCCTGGGGAATCGAGGAGGAGTACTACCTCGTCCGGCACATCGACGCCGACGGCGAACAGCTCGACACCCCGGTCGTCACGCGGATCACCACCGAGGAAGCGACGCTCGACACACCGACGCTGACGGCGGAAAAGGAGCCCGAGACGGGCAGCGTGCTGCTGAACTGGGAGGCCGTGCCGGGTGCGACCGAGTACATCGTCATCGGAAGCCACAACGTCACGACCGAGGACGACGACTACCGCTGGTACTTCACGTACGAGACGGTCTCCGACACGACCTGGTCGTCCGAGAAGGACGTCGACCCCTACGATCCGAACAGCCGCCAGAACGCCAGTATGGCGCTGTACGACGGGCAGAGTGCCGACGAGCTGATGGCCGAGGGCAAGACCGACGACTCCGACCAGTTCGTGTACGAGAAGGGCGAGTTCCGCTGGAGCGTCATCGCGACGAACGGCACCGACTTCTCGAAGCTGGGCACGATCGACGCCGCGGGCGTGGTCGGATCGCTGCCCTACGAGGTGGCGGCGTTCGAGATGCAGCTCGACATGTACACCGGAGAAGTGGATGCCACACGACTGCCGTCGCGCTTCGCGTTCACGGGACTCGACGGACGCACCCGCGCGACCCAGGCCTACATCGCCGACGGCGACGTCACCGTCGACGGGAGCGTCTGGGAAATTCTCATCAGCGGTGTCGGCACCACCCTGAAGGCGGATGCCTACTGGTCGATCACCTCGAGCAACGAGGCGACCGCCCCCTCTCCCGAGGAGTTCATCAGCGCGTACAACGCGTTTGCCGAAGCGGCGTACTCTCCCACGACCGGACTGAACGACTTCGAGGTCCTCTCTGGAACCCTGGAGGAGGTCGAGTCGACGAGCGAGGCTCTCGGAGAGCCGGCGGAGGTGTCGTATCCGGTCTACGGATCGAACGACTTCGTCGAGTTCCTCGCCGGGCACTTCATCGCCGGTACCGAGCTCATCGATGTGACGAAGTTCACCGAGGCGCCGGGCGCCCAGCCCCTGTGGGACGCTATCAACGAGGCGTATTACCAGAACCCCTACGTCGTGGGCCTGGATCGGGCCAACTTCCGCGAGAGCAGCAGCACGAACCGGCACCTGATCCAGGTCGCCTATTCGATCGACGCCGACGAGCGCAGCCGTCTGCAGGAGAGCATCCGGGATTCGGTGGATTCGGTGGTGTCGCAGGTGGTCGGCGACGGGATGAGCGACCGCGACATCGCCGTCGCCCTGAACGACTGGGTCGCCGGAGCGACCCAGTACGACTACCCCGCGGCAGAGGTGTCGCAGAGCTCGACGGTGCCGCCAGAGTACGAGTACGCGTGGCGGGCCGACGGCGTGTTCGAACGAGGCAGCGTGGTCTGCGGCGGCTACGCGATCACGTACTCCGCCCTGATGAACGCGGCCGGCATCGAGACCGTCGTCGTCACCGGCGACGTGCTGAGCGGGGGTCGCCACGCGTGGAACAAGGCGCTCATCGACGGGGCGTGGCTCTCGATCGATGTCACCTGGAACGACTCGCCCGATCCGAACCGCTATCTGCTGATCGGCGACAGCCAGTTCACGGGCGATGCGACGCGCACGCAGGACGTGTACTGGATGCGCGACGACCTGGTCGACGCCTTCGCGACGCCCTGAGTTCTCTGCGACAGACGAGAGGGCTGATCCGGAATCGGATCAGCCCTCTCGTTCTTTCGTCTGCTCAGCCCCGGTTGCGTCCTGGGTGCCACAGCACGATGTCCGTGGAGCGACGAAGACGCCGTCCTCCGGGAACGGGGATGACGCCCGCCGATCCTGCCGCGAACACGCGAGCGCCTGGGCGGTTCTCCCGCTCGGCGCGCAGTGCGGCGTCGAGCTCGGCGACACGGCGTCGCAGCATCCGGTTCTCGTCCTCGAGGTCGAGCAGCCGAGCGATCGCCGGCAGGCTCATCCCCTCGGAGGAGAGCTGGGCGACCTCGCGGAGCTGCTCGATGTTGCGCGCCGAATACCGGCGGGATCCGCCGGACGTGCGGCCCGGCACCACGAGTCCGATGCGGTCGTACTGCCGGAGGGTCTGCGGGTGCATGCCCGCCAGCTCGGCCGCGACGGCGATCGCGAACACCGGGGTGTCATTGTCCATGAAGAGCCCCTCCTCCCCGGACGCCGGTCGTTGAGCGAGCCGCAGGCGAGACGAAACGCATGGACGAGACGGGCAGGGCCGCCGTCTGACGTTTCGTCTCGTCGCTGCGCTCCTCGCTCAACGACCGGAACGCACTCATCGCCGGGCCTTGGCCATGAGGTCGGCGCGGGGGTTCTCGTTCGGCTCGAGCGACTGGAACTTCTCCAGCGCCTCCCGAGCGTCGTCGTCGAGATGCGACGGCACCGCGATCTGCAGCTCGGCGAGCAGGTCTCCCGTGCCCTTCGAGGTGGTGACCCCGCGCCCCTTGACGCGCAGCACGCGTCCGGAGGGCGTGCCGGGAGCCACCCGCAGCTTGACCGTGTCGCCACCGAGAGTGGGCACCTCGATCGTCGCGCCGAGCGCGGCCTCGGTGAAGGTCACCGGAACGGTGACACGCAGGTTGAGGCCGTCACGCGTGAAGACGGGGTGCGGGCGCACCGTGATCTGCACCACGATGTCGCCGTTCTCGCCGCCGTCGGGTGACGGGCGACCACGTCCTTTGAGCCGGATCTTCTGTCCGTCGGCGACGCCGGCCGGGATCTTCACCTTGAACGGCTTGCCGTCCTCGCCCTGCAGGGTGATGGTCTCCCCCTGCACGGCGGTGGCGAAGTCCAGAGTCGTGCGGGCCGTGACGTCGGCACCCTTCTGCGGGCCGCCGAAGCCACGGAAACCGCCCGACGTCTGGCCGAACCGGCCGGAGCCGAAGCCCCCGCCGCCCTGGTTGAACATCGAGAAGATGTCCTCGAAGTCGGCGGTCTGGCTTCGCCCCTGACCCTGCTGGCTGAACCGGCTGAACACGTCCTCGAAGCCGCCGGCACCCTGGCCGCCCGCCGTGAAGCGGGCGCCCGAGCCCATGGCGCGGATCTCGTCGTACTCCTTGCGCTGTTCGGCATCCGACAGCACCGAGTACGCCTCGCTGATCTCCTTGAACTTCGCCTCGGCCGCGGCATCGCCCTGATTGGAATCCGGGTGGTACTTGCGGGCGAGCTTGCGATACGTCTTCTTGAGATCGGCGTCGCTGACGTCCTTCGAGACCCCGAGGGTCTTGTAGAAGTCCTTGTCGAACCAGTCCTGGCTAGCCATGCACTCTCCTATTCGGCAGGAACAGCGACGACGACCTTCGCGGGACGCAGCTCGATGTCTCCGAGGCGGTATCCGACCTCGACGACCTCGAGGATCGTGGTCCTCTCAGCGCCGGGCGTCGGCTGCTGGAAGATCGCCTCGTGCTGCTGCGGGTCGAAGTCCTCGCCCGCCGCACCGTACGAGACGACGCCGAGACGCTCGACGACCGCGCGGACCTTCTCGGCGATCACGAAGAAGGGCGTGCCCTCGACGAGATCACCGTGCTGGGCGGCGCGGGTGAGGTCGTCGAGCACGGGGATGAGGCCCTTGGCGGCCTCACCCTTCGCCCGCTCGATCTCGACCTGGCGCTGCTCCTCGGTGCGACGACGGTAGTTGGCGTATTCGGCCTGCAGCCGCTTGAGGTCGGTGAGCAGCGCGTTCTCGGCGTCGGCGATCGCGGCGTCCCCGGCGGCGGCATCCGCCGTCTGGTCGGCGTTCAGGATGTCGTCGACCGTGAAGTCGGCGTCGTCCGAACCCTCAGCGGCGCGCGCCTCGTCGGAGTCGGGGTTCTGCGGCGCGGGGCCGGATGCCTGAGCATCCGACCCCTCGCTGTCAGGAACCTCGCTGTTGTCGAAGTTCTTGTCCGTCATGATTACTTCTTCTCGTCCTCATCGTCGACGACCTCGGCGTCGATGACGTCCTCCTCGGAGGCGCCGTCACCGGCGGGCGCGTCACCCTCGGCCGAGGCGCCGGCCGCGGCATCCGCCTGCGACTGGGCGTAGATCGCCTCGCCGAGCTTGGACTGCGACTGGTTCAGCTTGTCGAACGCGGTCTTCACGGCCTCGTCGTCCTCGCCGGCCAGCGCCGTCTTGAGCGCGTCGACGTCGGCCTTGACCTCGGTCTTCACGTCCTCGGGCAGCTTGTCCTCGTTCTCGGAGATGAGCTTCTCGATCGAGTACGACAGGGTCTCGGCCTGGTTGCGGACCTCGGCGGCCTCGCGACGCGCCTTGTCTTCGGCCGCGTGCTCCTCGGCCTCGCGCACCATGCGCTCGATGTCCTCCTTCGACAGCGACGAGCCGCCGGAGATGACGATCGACTTCTCGGTGCCGGTTCCCTTGTCCTTCGCGGACACGTGCACGATGCCGTTGGCGTCGATGTCGAACGTGACCTCGATCTGCGGGATGCCGCGGGGAGCCGGGGCGATGCCGGTCAGCTCGAAGGTGCCGAGCGGCTTGTTGTCGCGCGTGAAGTCGCGCTCGCCCTGGAAGACCTGGATCGCGACGGACGGCTGGTTGTCGTCCGCCGTGGTGAAGGTCTCGCTGCGCTTGGTCGGGATGGCCGTGTTGCGCTCGATGAGCTTGGTCATCATGCCGCCCTTGGTCTCGATGCCGAGGCTCAGCGGGGTGACGTCGATGAGAAGGACGTCCTTGCGCTCGCCCTTTAGGACACCTGCCTGCAGAGCAGCGCCGACGGCGACGACCTCATCCGGGTTGACGCCCTTGTTCGCGTCCTTGCCGGTCTCGCGCTTGACGAGCTCGGCGACGGCGGGCATACGGGTCGATCCACCGACGAGGACGATGTGGTCGATGTCGGCGACCTTGATGTTCGCCTCGCGGATGACGTCCTCGAACGGCTTCTTGGTGCGGTCGAGCAGGTCCTTCGTGAGGTCCTCGAACTTCGCGCGGGTGATCGTCTCGGAGAGGGACACGGGGCCCGACTCGGTGAGCGAGAGGTAGGGCAGGTTGATGGAGGTGCTCGTCGAGGACGACAGCTCCTTCTTGGCCTGCTCCGCGGCCTCCTTCAGACGCTGCAGAGCGATCTTGTCACCCGAGACGTCGACGCCGCTGGTCGACTTGAACTGCGTGATGAGGAAGTCGACGAGGCGCTGGTCCCAGTCGTCGCCACCGAGGCGGTTGTCACCGGCGGTCGCGCGCACCTGGATGGTCGAGAAGTCATCGTCCTTGCCCACCTCGAGGAGCGAGACGTCGAAGGTTCCACCACCGAGGTCGAAGACGAGGATGAGCTCGTCCTCCTTGCCCTTGTCGAGGCCGTACGCGAGGGCCGCTGCGGTGGGCTCGTTGATGATGCGCAGGACGTTGAGGCCCGCGATCTCGCCCGCCTCCTTGGTGGCCTGGCGCTCGGCGTCGTTGAAGTACGCGGGAACGGTGATGACGGCATCCGTCACGGTGTCGCCCAGGTACGACTCGGCGTCGCGCTTGAGCTTCTGGAGGATGCGCGCGGAGATCTCCTGCGGCGTCCACTTCTTGCCGTCGACGTCGAACGTCCAGTTCGTGCCGATGTGGCGCTTGACCGACGCGATGGTGCGGTCGACGTTGGTGACGGCCTGGCGCTTGGCGGTCTCGCCGACGAGCACCTCGCCGTCCTTGGTGAACGCGACGACCGACGGGGTCGTGCGGAAGCCCTCGGCGTTGGCGATGACCTTCGGCTCGCCACCCTCGAGGACGCTGACGACGGAGTTCGTCGTTCCGAGGTCGATACCCACAGCACGTGCCATGTTGCTCTCCTTCTTGTTGCTTACGTTGATCGGTCTGAAAACCTGGGGCGATCAGGAAAACCTGAGTCGCGATGACTCAAGGATACGACTCCCGGCGGATGCTGTCAAACAAACTTGATATGAGTTGGCTCAACTTTGTCGCGGAGAGCATCTGAGAGGGTGGTCGCATGCCTTCGCGCTCCGCTGCCCTGCCCGTGCTGCTCGCGCATCTCGACGGGTCGTCGATGCTGCCGGCGTCGTCGGCCGGGTCTGACCCGGTGCTGATCCTGCCCGGTGGGCCCTGCCGCGGACCGGAGTACCTCGGGGCGTTCTCGGGGCTCGGCGACGAGCATCCGTTCGTGGTGCTGCATCCGCGCGGCACGCCTCGAAGCGGCGGGCTGTCACGGGGATGGTGGACCGATGCCGACGACGTGATCGCCGCGGCCGATGCCCTCGGCGTGGACCGACTCCGGCTCGTCGCGCACTCGGCCGGAACCCGGCTCGCTCTCGCCGTGGCGACGCGATACCCCGAGCGGGTGGAGTCGATGGTGCTCGTGACGCCGCCGGCGACCTGGCTGAGCGGCACGGCATACGACGGCGAGGAGCTTCCGGCGGATCGGCACGACCCCGCAGTCGCCGCCGCGATCAGGGCGCTGGAGGAGCCGGATGCTCGCACCGGGGCCGAGTTCCGGGCGCAGTTCCTGCGGCAGGCGCCGGCGAGCTACGCGCACTGGGGAGAGGCCGAGCAGGAGCACGCCCCGATCGGCGCGGTGGGTCTCGCCGCCGCGCACGCGTGGTTCGACGGCATCCCGGATGATGCGGTCGCGCAGGTACGGGCGGCGCGGCGCGTGCCGACGCTCGTGGTCGCGGGCGACCGCGACCTTCTCACGGGCCTGCGACCGGTGATCGACTACGCGGACGCTCTCGACGCCGAGCTGCGTGTGCTCAAGGACTGCGGCCACTACCCGTGGGTCGAGCAGCCGGCGGCGTTCCGCGAGGTCGTGTCGGACTGGTTGCGGCGGCGGAGTCGCGCGGCGGGGTGAGTCGGGGTTTCGCGCGCGTGTCAAAAGTCGGAGTCTCGGCGCGACACGCCGTTGCGCCGGGCGAGCTCGCGGCGCGTCGTCGCGAGACTCCGACTTTTCGCATGCGCGGGGGCGGATGCCGCGGGGGTCGCGGCCGTGGCCGAGCGCAGCGGGCTCGCGAGACCGACGGTTCCGCGCGAGACCCCCACTCCAGCCCCGCGAGACCGACGGTTCCGCAGCCCCTCAGAAGCCGCGACGCCCCGCGCTCACCGAGCCTCTGCGGCATCCGCCTCCGCCGACTCCCCCGCTTCGTCGTTCCTCCGCGCCCGCCCCGACCCGAGCGCGATGGTCGACAGGAGTCCGAGCGTGAGGAAGCCGGCGGCCGTCCAGGTCGCGTAGCGGGTGCCGTCCGAGAACGCAGCCTTCGCGTCATCCGCGATCGCGGCGGTGTCGGGCGATGCCTCGAGGCCACTGATCGCCCCTCCCGCACTGTCGACGACCGCCGACACGATCTGATCCCGCTGCTCGCCCGACACACCGCGGTCGTCGAGCGCCGACGAGAGCAGACCCGCCGTGCTCGAGAACAGCACCGTTCCGAGGATCGCGACGCCCAGCGCCGCCCCCAGTTGGCGAGACGTCGACTGAGTGCCGGATGCCGCGCCGCTGTCGGCGACCGGCACATCGGCGAGCACCACACCGGTCAGCTGCGCGGTGGCGAGCCCAACCCCGAGTCCGTAGACGAAGAGGAACGGGATCAGCGGACCCCACGACGCATCCGGTCCGATCGCGAATCCGACCCCTGCGACGCCGATGATCTCAGCGAGAAGTCCCGCCCGCACCACCCACACCGGCGCGACCTTGCCGCTCGACGCACCCGCGATCCCGCTGGCGAGGAACGAACCGCCGGCGAGCGCGAGCAGCAGCAGCCCCGTCTGCAGGGCGTCGAAGCCGAGGACGAACTGCAGCCAGAGCGGCAGCGCGAGGATCACCCCGAACTCGCCGAGCGCTACGACGGCGGCGGCGATGTTGCCGTTGCGGAACGACGCGATGGAGAAGAGGCGCAGCTCCAGGAGCGTCGGCCGACCCGCGCGCTGACGACGGATGCTCCACACGAGGAACGCCGCGAGCCCGATGAGGAACAAGCCGAAGGCGAACGGGATGGGCGAGACATCGAGCGGCCAGGTCCACTCGCCGACCTGCAGCCTCTGCTCGACCGCCCACCACCCGTAGGTGCGCCCCTCGATCAGGCCGAAGACGAGGCCGCCCATCGTGACGACCGACAGCGCCGCTCCGACGCCGTCGATGCCGCGCACCTGGTCGCTGCGCGACTCGCCGACCGTCAGCAGCACGCCCACGATGATGAGCAGCCCGAGCGGGATGTTGATGCCGAACGCCCAGCGCCACGAGAACTCCGTCGTCAGCCAGCCGCCGAGAAGCGGACCGACCGCGGCCATGCCGCCGATCGTAGACCCCCACACCGCGAACGCGATGCCTCGCTCTCGACCTCGGAAGGTGGCGTTGATGAGCGACAGCGTCGTCGGCAGGATCATCGCGCCCCCGACGCCCTGCGCGAGCCGCGCGGCGATCAGCAGCACCCCGTCGGGCGCGAGCGAGGCGAGCACCGACGATGCCGCGAACACCGCGACGCCGATGATCATGATGCGTCGTCGCCCGACGCGGTCGGCGATGCTGCCGAAGACGAGCAGGAGGGCGGCGAAGACGAGCGTGTACGCCTCTTGCACCCATTGCACCTCGGTCGACGAGATCCCCAGATCGTCGACGATCGCGGGGATCGCGACGTTGACGATCGTCGAGTCGATGATGATCAACGACACGGCGATGCTGATGAAGACGAGACCGACCCACCGAAGACGTTCGTAGCGGTTCATGACTTCTAGCTTAGCTAGATACAATCTGAACTAGAAGAGTCAGCTGTGAGTACGCCCGCGTCGCATCCGCCGATTCCGCACCGTGGCAGGATGGAAGTGAGGCGAGCCTTACTCGCCGGGCGGCGCCGCCGGATCGGCGATCGCTCGATCCGCGGAACACCGCTCTTCTCCGGAGGAGGACCGATATGACTGCGGATGCCGTGCCCCACGACGTGCTCGTCATCGGCGGCGGCCCCGCGGGGCTGTCGGCCGCACTGAACCTCGGACGCTCGCTCATGCGGGTCGTCGTGATCGACGCCGACCGCCCCCGCAACGCCGCGACCGTGAACTCGCATGGCTTCCTGACCCGCGACGGGGTTCCTCCGCACGAACTCCGCAAGCTCGCCCGGGAGGAACTCCACGCCTATCCCGACGTCGACGTGCGCACACGGATGCGGGTGTTCTCGCTGCAGCGCACGGAGTCGGGATTCTCCGCATCGATCGGCCGCCGCGAACCGACCGACACGGTCGAGGCGCGCGCCGTACTACTGGCCACAGGTCTGCGCGAGACGCTTCCCGACGTGCCGAACCTGCGCGGCTTCTACGGCATGAGCCTGTTCAGCTGCGCGGCCTGCGATGCATGGGAGCTGCGCGACCGACGACTCGCGCTGATCGGGGAGTCCGCCGATCTCGCCGACCGCGCCCGGTTGATCGCACGGTGGACCGACGATCTGACGGTGTTCACTCACGGATCCGTGGCTGTCGACGCCGCCGAGGAGGCGGAGTTGATCGCCGCGGGGGTCGCCGTGCGACGGCATCCGATCGTCGAACTGGTCGGCGATCACGGCCGGATCGAGGCCCTGCGCCTCGCCGACGGCGAAGTCGTCACGATCGACGGAGGGTTCGTGCGACCGCACTGGGAGACCGATCTGTCGTTCCTCGACGGCTTCAGGGCGACGGTCGACGCCGACGGACACCTCGTGACCGACCGCGACGGGCGCACCGACGTGCCGGGGCTCTATGCTGCAGGCGACGCCGCGACACCGGGACCGCAGCAGCTCATCGTGGCGGCCGGTGCCGGAGCACGGGTCGCCGCCGTGATGGTGCACGACGCCGTCGGCGTGTCGACCGCGCACTGACGGCATCCGCTTCGAAGGCATCGACCGTTCCCGGGGTCGTCGGAGCCGACTAGGCTGACCGCCATGACGCGCTCTCCTCGGACGATCCGCCTCGCCGCCGTCGCCGTTCTCGCCACGGCGATGCTGCCGCTGAGCGGATGCCTGTACTCGCAGATCCCCGAGCAGGGCACGCTCGCTGAGCCGAGCGCGGCGCCGGAGGAGACACCGTCCGAGGACACGCCCTCCGACGACACTCCCACCGACGGCCTGCCGACGACCATGACGTTCGCCGACGGCACCACCCTGTCGTCGACGTCGTACATCCAGTGGGGCGACGGCCTGATCGCCGCCGACGGATGGCAGTCGGTGACGCCCGACAACGGCAACGGCAGCTGGACCGACGGAACCGTCGACGGCACGTGCACGGCCCAGTTCTGGCAGGGCTACACCTCGGGCCTGGAGACCGTTCCCGGCGACGACAGCGTGAGCTCCGACGCCCTGCTCGGGTACGTGCTCGGCGAGACCGCAGCGACCGTCACCCCGCTCGCATCGACGACGCAGCTCAGCTACCAGTTCGGCGACAACCCCGCCGTCGATGCCCGGCAGGTCTACGGCGAGGAGCCGGATGGGCGCACCTGGACGATCGTGGCACGCGCCTTCGCGTCGGCGGGATCAGGTGTCTACGTGATCATCGACTGCACTGGAGGAGACGTCGATGCGACGTTCGACGACGTCAACGCCCACAACTCGATCATGATCATGCCGTGAGCGCGCGGCTCACTTCCCGCCGGGAGGGCCGGCGATGAGGAGAACGACGTAGAGCCCGACCACCGCGACCGCGATGAGTCCGCCGAGGATCCACGGCCGGCGCAGGAACCGGCGCATCAGCCGGTCGTACCAGCGGGCGTCGCGGGGGTCGTCGCTCTGCTCGAGCCGCCATTCACCCTCGAGGCGGCCGGTGCGCTGCAGCCAGATCTCGACGGGGATCGTCGCGTACGGGATCACCGCGCTGACGACCGCGACCAGCGCGGTGCCGAGGTGCCAGCGGTTGTTGAGCGCCACGAGGATCGCGGTTGCACCGTAGGCGAGGAACACGAAGCCGTGGATGCCGCCGCCGATCGTGACGACGATGCCGGGCACGCCGAGCGCTCGGGCGATCATAGCGGAGATCAGCAGGGTCCAGGTGATCGCCTCGGCGATCGCGAGGACGCGGAACAGACGGGAGGGGCGGGTGAACACGATGCTCCTAGGGTCGGATGACTCCACGCTATGCGAAGGGAATAGCGGATGCCGAAACGGCGTTGCCGAAGGCATGGCGAACGTCGACCCCTACGCGCTCGAGCAGGTGCTCGGCACCGTCGATCTGCGAGTCGGCATCGGACGAGGCCGGGCGCTCTCCGCCGGCGAGATCCTTCCCCTCGCGGTCGGTTCGGCCGTGCTCGTGTACGTCGCCGAAGGCAGCGTGAGCGGGCATCCGCCGATCGGCGCCGGATGCGTGCTCGATGGTGCCTCGCAGGTCGTGACGGTCGACGGCATCCGCTCTCACCTCGTCAGCGGCGACGCGTTCGTCTCGCTGGGGCGCGACGCGATCGCGCTGGAGGCGGATGCCGACAGCCGGCTCGTCGTCGTCGATATCGCGTTCGCCGACGAGGCGTCGCTGCTGGATGCCGTACTTCCCGGCACGATCACCGTCACGGGCTTCGACCTGCTCGAGCCGGCCGCGGCCGCCCTCGCCGAGAACATGGGTGTGTCGGCGCAGCCGGTCTCGCCCGTGCGCCAGGGCGATCCACTGATCTGCCGGATGATGGCGACGACCGTGCTTCTTTCGGTGATCCGTGCGTGGGCGGCGAACGGATGCGCGCCGGAGGGCTGGCCGTCGATCGCGAAGGATCCCTTCCTCGACCGCGTCGTGGAGGCCATTCACGAAGAGCCTGGTCGCGAGTGGACCGTCGAGCGGCTCGCGAGTGTGGGCGCGATGTCGCGTTCGGCGTTCGCCGAGCGGTTCCGCGCGGTCATCGGCCGATCGCCCGCCGACTACGTCACCGAGGTGCGGATCGACGCGGCGAAGCGGATGCTCAGCGCCGGGCGCTCGGTATCCGAGACGTCGCGCGAGTTGGGCTACGCCTCGGACGAGGGCTTCAGCCGCGCGTTCCGCCGCCGCACCGGCCTGACCCCGTCGGCCTGGCGGATGGCGCAGCGCGAGGCGGTTCCCGCGTAGGCGGTTCCCGCGCGTCGGGCGCGGTCATGCGTGTGCGACAAGTCGGAGTTCCGCGACGACACGCCGCCCTTCGGGCTTCGCACACGGCGTGTCCTGAAGAAGCTCCGACTTTTCGCACGCGCTCGGAGTGTGGGGCGGGGTCGCTTTCCCCGAGACCGACCGTGCGTCGCGAGACCGAAGGTTCGGCGCGAGGCCGACAGCCCGGCGCGATGAGACCGACGGTCCTGCGCGAAAGCGACGGCGAGAGCATCCGTCTCATGCAGAATCGTCGGTCTCACACCCGCAGCTGGTGCCCGGCGGCCCGCGCGGACACGCGCCCCGAGAGCCCGAACAGCACCGCTCCGAGCAGCAGCGACACCGCGCCGACCACGTAGACGAGCTCGACGTCCAGCAGGTCGACGAGCAGTCCGCCCACTCCGGCCGCGAGAGTGATCGCGCCCTGGAATCCGACGACGACCAGGCTGCCACCGGCCTCGAGCCGGTCCGGCATCCGGTGCCCGACCCAGGTGTTCGCGACGATCAGCCACGACGAGAAGAAGAAGCCCCACAGCACGATCACGATCCCCACACCCACGATCGACCCCGAGAACACGATCATCGACACCACGGCCCCGGCGATCACGAGCGGGGCGAACACCGCGAAGAACGCGAACGACTTGTCGATCACGAGCCCGATCGTGATGTTGCCGGCGAGTCCGCCGACGCCGAACAGCGCGAGCAGCACGACGATCGTCGACGCGTCGACATCGGGGATGCGCTCCAGCGCCAGACGCACGTAGGTGTACGAGATGAAGTGCCCGAGCACGACGAGCACGTGCCCGACCATGCCGAGCCCGATCCCCGGGCGCCGCAGGGTGTCGACGAGCAGACGGATGCTCGACGCCTGGGCCGCGGGAACCGACGGCAGCGCGAACCGCAGCGCGACCGCGAGCGCGACCATCAGCCCGCCGGTGATCGCGAATGCCGCCTGCCAGCTGACGAGCTCCGACAGCATCACTCCGAGCGGCACGCCGGCGACCGTCGCGAGCGAGACACCAGCGGAGGTGAACATCACGCCGCGGCCGAGCCGCTCCGGGCCCGTGAGCCGCGCGGCGACCGAGATCGACATCGCCCAGAACGCGCTGATCGCCGCGCCGAGCAGGAAGCGCGCGACGAGCACGATGATGAGGTTCGGCGAGATCGCCACGATGAGGTTGGATGCGGCCGCGGCGAGCGCCATCCACACGAGCAGCGATCGCCGATCGAGCCGCGGGAAGATGAGCCCGACGGTCGGCGCGACGACGAGCCCGACGAGTGCGGTGACGGTGACGGTCTGCCCGGCCTGCCCCGGCGTGACGCCCAGCGTCTCGGCCATCTCAGTGAGCACGCCGTTCGGCAGGAACTCGGCGGTCACCAGCAGGAATCCCATCAGCAGGATCACGATCAGCCCGCCGTAGCGCATGCGCTCGGCGCGCGGCACGGGGGCGGTGGGAACAGGGGCGGTGATCGTCATGCTTCCACTCTTCCGGCATCCGGATGCCGCCGCCCGATCTGTCGTCCACGGCATCCGACCATTCGTCCGGACGGGGGCCCGGCAGATCCGACGGCGCGCCGTCACCGCGCGTTCACCCGCCGACGCCAGACTGCGAGCATGAGCGATTCCTCCGCCGGCATCCCCGAGCCGCCCGCCGCCGCGAACAGCGGAGCCGTCGGCGTGATCGGCCTCGATCTGCGCGGTGAGACCCCGGCGCCGAAGAAGCAGGTGTTCTCGTGGGCGCTCTGGGACTGGGCCACCCAGCCGTTCAACACGGTGATCCTCACCTTCGTGTTCACCGCGCTCTACCTCGTCGGCGAAGGGTTCCTGCCCGCCGACATCGCCGCGCTCGACGCGAACGATCCCGTGCGTCTCGCCGCCGAGGCGGACCTCACCTCAGGCCTCGGTCTCGGCTCGACCATCGCCGCGTTCGGTATCCTGCTGCTCGCTCCCGTCCTCGGTCAGCGCGCGGATGCCGCCGGCCGGCAGAAGCTGTGGCTCGGCATCGGCACCGGCGCGCTCATCCTCTGCATGCTCGGCCTGTGGTTCGTGACGCCGACACCGACGATGTTCTGGCTCGGTGTGGCGCTGATCTCGGCGGCGACCGTGTTCCAGGAGATCGCGGCCGTGAACTCGAACGCGATGCTCATCGGCGTCGCGAACCCGAAGAACGTCGGACGCATCTCCGGCCTCGGCTGGGGGTTCGGCTACCTCGGCGGCATCATCGCCCTCGTCATCGTCGTCGCGCTGAACGCGGTCGAGTGGTTCGGGATGCCGACCGACGACGGCCTCGTCTACCGCCTGATCGCGGTGGGCTGCGCGGTGTGGGCGATCGTGTTCAGCATCCCGATCTTCCTCAACGTGCCGGAGCCGTCTCTCGGTCGTCCCGAGCGCAAGGTCGGCTTCTTCCGGTCATACGTGCTGCTGGTGAAGGACGTCGCCGGCCTCTACCGCGACCCCGAGACGCGTCCCACGTTCTGGTACCTGCTCTCCAGCGCCGTGTTCCGCGATGGGCTCGGCGGCGTCTTCGCGTTCGGGGCGATCATCGGCACCTCGGTGTTCGGCTTCGAGACCCAGGGAATCATCATCTTCGGCATCGCCGCGAACCTCATCGCTGGCATCTCGACCATCGCCGCCGGACGTCTCGACGACCGCGTCGGTCCGAAGCGCATCATCCTCGTCTCGATCGGATCGATGATCGTCGCCGGACTCGCCGTGTTCCTGCTGCGGGATGCCGGCGCCATCGTGTTCTGGATCGGCGGGCTCGTACTGTGCGCCTTCGTCGGCCCGGCGCAGGCGGCGGCCCGCTCGTTCCTCGCGCGAGTCACTCCGGCGGGTCGCGAGGGCGAGATCTTCGGGCTCTATGCGACCACGGGTCGTGCCGCGAGCTGGATGGCCTCCGGGGCGTGGACGCTGCTGATCGTGCTGACCAGCCAGACCGCCTTCGGCATCCTCGGGATCGTCATCGTGCTGCTCGCCGGGTTCCTCCTGCTGCTGCCGGTGAAGGCGCCGCGCTGACCTTCGACCTCAGCGCTGCCAGTTGTCGGCGAGCTTGGTCAGCAGCCGGGCGAGCTCCGCACGCTCCTCGTCGGTGAACGCCGCGAGCGCGGTCCCCAGCGCCTCGCGCCGCTCGCCGCGCACGCCGCGCGCCATGCGCCGCCCCTCGTCGGTGAGTGCGATGCGGGTGCGGCGGGCGTCGTCGGGGTCGGCCTCTCGGCGGACGAATCCGTGAGCGACCCCCTGCTGCACCAGCCGGGACGCACGCGGCTGATCGACGCCGATCGTGGCGCCGAGGTCGCTGACGCTCAGCGGGGCGGATGCCGCGGCCAGGGCCTCGAGCATCCGCATGCGTGCCGGCCCTCCGAAGCGTCCTGAGGGATCGGCCATCCACGGCGGCCCGGGGAATCCAGGGTGGGCGCCGCGCTCGTGAGGCGCTCGGCCCGGGTGCTCGGCGTGCGGACCGCCGTGCCAGCCGCCGGGGCCGCGGTCACCGAGGCCGCGTTCACCAGGGCCGCTCCCGCCGGGACCGCGCCCGCCGGGGCGACGCCCGCGCAGGCGCGAAAGGGCCTGCGCGATGATCTCGGCCGGGTCGTTCTCTGCTGCGCTCACACGGAAGATTTTACATGCGACTTGACATGCATCACATTCGCATGTCACCATACATATACATGCACTGTGACAACCACATGCACACTGACATATAAGGACTTCACCCATGAACACTCAGAACGAGAACACTCAGACACCCCGCCCGTTCGGCTACTGGATCAAGGCCGTCGACCGTCTAATGGCGGCCGAGTTCGCCACCGCCTTCGAGAGCGAGGGCGCGACCCGTCGCGACTGGCGGCTGCTCAACGTCATCGACGGCACCGCGCCGAGTGATCGGCCCCTGCACCCCGGCAAGCTCCACGGGCTCGTCGAGCGCGGCTGGGTCGCCCCCGACGGCGACGGCTGGACGCTCACCGACGAGGGCCGCGCGGCCAAGGACCGTCTCGGCGCCGCCGTCGACGGCATTCGCGCCACGATGACGGATGCCGCAGGCCTCGACGACCTGGCCACCACCCTCGCGACTCTCGAGAAGATCGCCGTGGCGTACGGCTGGGACGAGAGCACTCCGCTCCCCCGCGGGCGCCGCGGTCTCGGTCGGCGCGGGTTCGGCCACCGGCATCCGTTCGGACGTCGGCACGGATTCGGGCCGGAGGGTGGGCAGGGATTCGGCCCGGATGGCGGGCACGGATCCGGCGCGGAGGGCTTCGGCTCCGACGACGAGGGCCCGCACGCGGGTCGCCGTCACGGATTCGGGCGCGGCTTCCGCCCGGGATTCCGTCCCGGTCTCGGTCGGGACTTCGGCCCGGGAATCGGCCGGGACTTCGGCCCTGGCTTCCGTCCCGGATTCGGTCCCGGCTTCGGCTCCGATCGCGCACGCGACGCCGAACACGGGTGCCGCCAGCACGGCCACGGACCGCGCTTCGCTCCGGAGCACGGCCACGACGCCGCGCACGGTCAGCCGCGCGAGGGCCATGAACCCCACCGCCACGCCGGCCATCGCGCGGCTCGCGCCGCGCAGCATGCCTACGAGCGAGGCTTCGATGCCGGCTACTCGCGCGGCCGCGACGCCTGATCTCCATGCGGACAGCAGAAGAGGCTTCATCCTTCGGGGTGAAGCCTCTTTCGTCGTTCCGCGGTTGCGCCGCCACCATGGAGCATCCGCCGCCTGCCGGGAACAGGTCAACCGCGCCAGATCATGACAATTCGAGCTGGGGTGCCCCTGTGATGGTGGAGTCTGGTCCTGATGGATGAGATGAGTGATGAGCGTGGGAAGAGGCCGCCGATCAGGAGGGTGCAATACACGCCTGCGGAGCGGGCGGAGGCGGTGCGGATCGTG
>NZ_JBJDRJ010000027.1:0-57992 GCF_044987415.1 Microbacterium sp. ZW T5_45
CGCCTTCCTCGTCCGCCGTCCTCCCGCACCACTTTGGGGGCCGACACGCCAGAAGTCGGACGCCACACGTATGCCTGTCCTACAGCTGGCGTGTCGGCCCCCAAAGGTGTGCGGAGAAAGCCTCGTCCACAAAAGCGTTGTCCAGGTGTTTCGCACAAATGCCGGGCTTCGGCTGGGACGGACGACATCGTTCGGATGGCGTCGGCCACGCTGAACTGCATGTTCGATCCTGAGACCATCCTCGAGCGCCTCGGTGGCATCGCTCACGGCGCACAGTTGCAGGGTTTCGGCATCGACCGACCGACCCTCAGCAAGGCGGCACGGGCCGGTCGGATCGACCGCATCCGCCCCGGTCTGTTCGCGTCCCCCCACCTGCCCGATACGGTCCGCCACGCGGCCTCGCACGGCGGAGCTCTCACGTGCAGCGGTGCGTTACGGGCGCACGGGATCTGGGTGCTCGCCGACGAAGGGCAGGCCCACGTCTGGGTGGGGCGCCGCGGACGAGCGTACGAACACGAGGGATGCCGCTGCCACAGCCACTACTTCCGGGGGCCTGTTCCGCTCGGGTGCGTGAACGTCGAGACCGCGCTCGTCCACCTCTTCCAGTGCGAGGGCGATGAATCGTTCTTTGCTTCACTGGAATCCGCGCTGCACCTGGGCCGACTCACCCGACCCGCGCTTCTTCGCATCCGCGCCGCGCTCCCCGCCTACGCCCGATGGCTCGTCGACTTCGCCGACGCTTCAGCAGAGAGCGGTCTGGAATCACTGCTGCGGTTGCGCCTGCATCTGCTGGGGCTGGTTCTCGCCACCCAGGTCACGATCTCAGGGGTCGGACGAGCCGACTTCGTCGTGGGCGGACGCCTGATCATCGAGGTCGATGGGCGCCAGAACCATGATGGCCAGAGCAGACGGCACAAGGATCTGGTGCGAGACGCCGCAGCATCCGCTCTCGGCTACGAGACCCTCAGGTTCGACTACGCACAGGTGGTGCATGACTGGCCCGCTGTGCAGGCCGCCATCCTCGCGGCGCTCGCGCGCCTCGCCGAACTCTCCTGACCAACGCCTCCCGCGGCACTAGGCCTCACCCGCGCCCGCAACGCCGTGACGCCCCGTGCCACCCCAGTCCGGGGGCCGACACGCCACATCTCGGCCGTGACGACCCCCGGCATCCTGAATCTGGCGTGTCGGCCCCCGAAGTGGAACGCGCGTCGCGGCCGCAGGAGCAGACCGAGGCGCTTAGCTGAGCTCGCCGCCCTCCAGCAGCTCGGTCACGAGCGCCGCGATCGCCGAGCGCTCCGAGCGCATCAGGGTCACGTGCGCGAACAGGTCGTGGCCCTTCAGCGTCTCGATCACCGAGGCGATGCCGTCGTGGCGCCCGACGCGCAGGTTGTCGCGCTGGCCCACGTCGTGCGTGAGGATGACCCGGGAGTTCTGGCCCATCCGGCTCAGCACCGTCAGCAGCACGTTGCGCTCGAGCGACTGCGCTTCGTCGACGATCACGAACGCGTCGTGCAACGAACGTCCGCGAATGTGCGTGAGCGGAAGGACCTCGAGGATGCCGCGTTCGACGACCTCCTCCATGACGTTGCCCGACACGACCGACCCGAGTGTGTCGAACACCGCCTGCCCCCACGGCCCCATCTTCTCGTCGCGGTCGCCGGGGAGGTAGCCGAGATCCTGCCCACCCACCGCGAACAACGGCCGGAACACGATGATCTTCTTCTGCTGCTGACGCTCGAGCACCGCTTCGAGTCCCGCACACAACGCGAGCGCCGACTTGCCGGTGCCCGCACGACCGCCCAACGAGACGATCCCGACATCGGGGTCGCTCAGCAGATCGATCGCGATGCGCTGCTCGGCCGACCGGCCGTGCATACCGAAGATGTCGCGGTCGCCGCGCACCAGACGGTACTCGCCGTCGCCGGTCACCCTCCCCAGCGCCGAACCGCGCTCGGAGTGGATGATCAGACCGGTGTTGACCGGCAGGCCCCGAGCCTGATCGCTGATGCCGACCTCGCTCTCGTAGAGGTCGCTCATCTCGTCGCCCGAGAGATCGAGCGTGGTGATGCCCGTCCACCCGGAGTCGACGGCCTGCTCGGCGAGGTACTCCTCCGCCCGCAGCCCGAGGGACGCCGCTTTGACCCGCATCGGCAGATCCTTCGAGACGATCGTCACATCCTGACCGTCGGCGGCGAGATGCATCGCGACGGAGAGGATGCGGCTGTCGTTGTCGCTCAGACGGATGCCGGCCGGCAACACCGACATGTCGGTGTTGGCGAGCTCGACACGCAGGGTGCCGCCGTCGCCGACCTCGACGGGGAAGTCCAGTCGTCCGTGCTCGACGCGCAGATCGTCGAGGTGGCGCAGCGCCTGTCGGGCGAAGTAGCCGATCTCGGGGTCGTGGCGCTTGCCTTCGAGCTCGCTGATCACGACCACGGGAAGGACCACGGAGTGCTCCGCGAAGCGGAAGAACGCCTGCGGGTCGCTCAGCAGCACCGACGTGTCGAGCACGTAGGTGCGGAGGTCCTGGTCAGGACCTGACGGGGACGCGGATCGCGTCGTCTTACGGGTGGACTGCTGCTGCGCGACACTGGGGGTCTGCTGCGTAGATGAGGTCACGACCACTCCCGACACCCGGGTGATACCCGGCTCTGCGAACGAGTCGACCAGGGGGTCACGAGTCGTCAACCTGAGGCCGACCCGACCGGGCTCCTTGCCCGATGCCTTGACCGTACGTCCAGCCGTCGACTTAACGACGGCTCGACACGCCGCCATTCGTTACGCGCTGATGAACGTCTCGTTGCCGAAAGCGGTGAGCGCCTCATCGAGGAGCTGCAGGGTGTCGGCATCCGTTCCCGCGTGCGGCGCGATCCGAATCGCCGCACCGCGGGTCGTCACGGCCACGCCGGCATCGGCGAGCGCAGCGGACAGCCCCGCAGGGTCTTCGGGTGCGAGTGAGACGATGCCCGCCCGACGCGCGCGGTCGCGCGATGAGACGACCGCGATCCCTGCCCGGTCGACGATCTCGAGAACGCGATCGACGTTGTCGGCGAGCCGGGACTCGATCGTCGCGACACCAGCGTCGCGCACATCGCGCAGACCCGCCGCGAGGCGACCGGGCGCGAAGGTGTCCGGCGTGCTGACGGTGAACGCCTGAGCGGATGCCGCCGCAGCGGGCAGTTCGTCGACCGGGAGCCGGTTGCCTGGCGTGCCGGTGCGGCCGCTGAGAAGCGGCACGATTCGCTCGCGTGCCCGTGGCGCGAACCGGGCGAAGGCGGTTCCTCGCCCCGCCCGCATCCACTTGTAGGCGTGTCCGACCACGACATCAGCCGCGGCGTAGTCGTCGTCGACGACCCCGAAGGACTGAACGGCGTCGACGATGAGAAGTCGATGCGGGCCGATCAGCGCTCGCAGGCCGGCGAGGTCGACTCGATAGCCGGTGCGGAAGTCGACGTGGCTGACCACGAGTGCGGTCACATCCTCGTCGAGCGCGTCCGCGACGGCATCCGTGGTGATGCGTCCGTCGGCCGGGGCGAGCCAGCGCGGTACGAGATCACCGCGCGACGCGGTCGCCGCGCGGTGCAGTGTGAGGCTGACGCTCGGGAACTCCCCCACGCCCGCGATCACGGTGCCGCTGAGGCCGAACAGGGCGTGCATCAGCGCGTGCGTCGACGACGGCTGCAGGGTGACGTCCGCGACATCCGCTCCGATCAGCTCGGCGATCAGCCGCTGCGACTGCGCCACCGACTCGCCGACTCTTGCGATAGACGACGCGCGGCCGTCGGCGAGCAGATCGACGTCGGCGGCCGACCGTGCGCGGACGGACGGCGACAACGGCCCGAACGCCGCCCAGTCCAGATAGCCGGGCGCGAGGTCGAAGGAGCCCTGGTAGTCGTCGAATGCGTTCATCGACCGAAGCGCCGATCCCGATCCGCGAAGTCGCGGATCGCGCGTAGGAAATCGACCTGACGCAAGTCGGGGCCGAGTGCCTCCACGAAGTAGAACTCGCTGTGCGCGCTCTGCCACAGCAGGAAGTCGCTCAGGCGCTGCTCGCCGCTCGTGCGGATGACGAGATCGGGATCGGGCTGGCCTCCGGTGTAGAGGTGCTCACCGATCATCTCCGGTGTGAGGTGTGCGGCGAGATCCTCCATGGTGCCACCGGAGGCCTCGTGCGAGACGAGGATGCTGCGCACGGCATCGACGATCTCGTTGCGACCGCCATACGCGACCGCAAGGTTGACGTGGAGGCCGGTGTGGTCCTTGGTCCGCTCCTCGGCATCCGCCAGTACGCGCGCCAGTTCGGGGGGAAGCAGCTCGCTGCGTCCGACGTGCTTCACACGCCAGTTCCCCTCCTGCGACAATGCTTCGGCGAGTTCGGCGATGATCTCGATGAGGTCGGCGAGCTCGGCCGAATCCCGCTTGCGCAGATTGTCGCTGGAAAGCAGGTACAGGGACACGACGCGGATGCTGAGCTCGTCGCACCAGCCGAGGAACTCGCGCATCTTGGCGGCGCCCGCGCGATGGCCTTCCGCGGGGCTCGTGTAGCCCAGCTGTCTGGCCCACCGCCGGTTGCCGTCGATCATCATCGCGACGTGGTGTGGCATCGTGGCAGGATTCAGGTGGCGTCGAAGTCGACTGGTGTAGAGCCGATACAGCGGCCCTCGCCCCTGGTTCTCCCGTGACATCACCTCCCTACGCTACCGTGCCGTTCCCGGCGCGATCAGTGCGGATGCTGTGGATATGTACGGCCGCCGGAATGAGCGCCCGCCTAGAGTGGGCGTGTGAGCACCCCCGAGAACTCGTCGGCAGACCTCCCCCAGCTCCCGCTCCTCGAGGCGGCCGCCGAGGACGCGCAGGTCGAGCTCAGACCGTCCTGGCGCGGATGGATCCACGCGGGGACGTTCCCGGTCGCCATCGCCGCGGGCATCGTTCTCATGGTGTTCGCGCAGGGCGGCGCCGCGAAGTGGGCCGCAGCGGTGTTCATGACGACGTCGCTGCTCCTGTTCGGCAACTCCGCGGTCTATCACCGCTTCGACTGGGGGCCGAAGACGAAGATGGTCCTCAAACGCATCGATCACGCGAACATCCTGCTGCTGATCGCCGGGACCTACACACCCCTCGCGGTGCTCGCGCTGCCGCCTCAGAAGGGCGCACTGCTGCTCATCCTGGTGTGGAGCGGAGCGCTGCTCGGCATCCTGTTCCGGGTCTTCTGGATCGGAGCCCCGCGCTGGCTATACGTGGCGCTGTATCTGCTGCTGGGATGGGCGGCAGTGATGTACATCGTCGACCTGCTCGACGCGAACGTCGCGATGATGGTGCTCGTGATCGTCGGCGGGTTGCTCTACACGGCGGGCGCGGTGATCTACGCCCTCAAGAGGCCGAACCCCTGGCCCGGCCATTTCGGGTTCCATGAGATCTTCCACGTGTGCACGGTGCTCGCGTTCCTGTGCCACTGGACCGCGTGCCTGCTCATCGCCCTCGAGCCGCTCAGCCCGTCATTGGGGGCCTGACACCAGGGTGTCAGCTCGTACGGCCGTCGCCGTCCGCCTCGCCCTGCGGGTCGGCCTCGATGTCGGCATCCGTCTCCGTCGCCAGCTGTGCAGCGCGTGCAGCCTCTTCGGCGTCCAGCTCTTCGCGCACCTCTTCGCGGTAGCGCACCCGCCGGATGCGGCGGTTCATGTCGACGATCAGCAGGATCACCGCGACGAGGATGACGACGACGAACGCGAATCCGACGAATCCGGGGGTGACCGACTCCGGGGCCACGGTCATCGTGGGCGTGGGCATCGGGGTCTCGGTCAGAGCGAGCATGTGTCGGCCTTTCATATCCAGGTCGCATAACCTGGTGGATACAAGCCTAACGACCGGAAGACCCACCCCGTGACGACCGCACAAGAGCTCGACGAACGCTATGGCCGTACCCGGCGGAGGCGGACCCCCTGGATCATCGCCATCATCGTCGCGGTGATCGCGGTCGGCGCCTTCGCGTGGACCATCGCGTCGAGGGAGATGCAGTCGGTCGATGTCGACGATCTGGGCTTCGACCTGGTCGATTCGCACTCCGTCGACGTGCGTTTCCAGGTCACCGGAGTCCAGGGCAAGGACGTCACCTGCATCGTCGAGGCGCTCGACGTGGAGTTCGGCGTCGTCGGCTGGAAGCTCGTGGACATCCCCGCCGGAGACAGCCACACGCAGGCGCTCTCCACCCGCGTGCCCACGGTCGCGGACGCCACCACAGGTTTGGTGAACACCTGCTGGGTCGCCTAGACTCGACGCAGACAGACGACGCCCCGGCACGAGCCGGGGCGTCTTGGCATATCCCCCGCGTGACACGTCGGGGATCCGAAAGAAGGAGCTTCGTCATGTCCATCGATGCTCAGGTTCCCTTCCTCACGCAGGAGGCGTACGACCGGCTGGCCGCCGAGCTCGAGCACCTGTCCACGACGGGTCGCGAAGAGATCGCCAAGCGCATCGAGGCCGCGCGCGAAGAGGGCGACCTCAAGGAGAACGGCGGATACCACGCCGCCAAGGACGAGCAGGGCAAGCAGGAGGCGCGCATCCGCACTCTGGAGGGCCTGCTCAAGAATGCCAAGGTCGGCGAAGCCCCCGCGAGCCGCGGCATCGTCGAGCCCGGGACCGTCGTGACCGCGAACGTCGCGGGCAACGAGGTGGTCTTCCTGCTCGGCAGTCGAGAGATCGCCGTCGGCAGTGACTACGACGTCTTCAGCGAGGCCAGCCCGCTGGGGACGGCCATCCTCGGCCTCAAGGTCGGCGAGAAGTCCACCTACGAGGCTCCGAACGGCCGTTCGATCCCGGTCGAGATCGTCAACGTCGAGACCTTCACGGGCTGAACGCCCGCTCTCACGCAGAGAGGCCCTGTTCGTTTCTCGGACAGGGCCTCCTCTGCATCCACCGGTCAGTCCGGAACGACGATCGGCGCGAAGCCTGCGCGCCGCAGCGTGTCGAGCGTGTGCTCGGAGTGCTCGGCGCCACGGGTCTCGACGCTGAGTTCGAGGAACACCTCGCTGATCTGCAAGCCATGGCCGTGGCGCGTGTGCATCGCCTCGATGACGTTGGCACCGGCCTCGGCGATGAGCTCCGACACCCGCGCGAGCTGACCGGGGCGGTCGGGCAGAGGGATGCGGATGGTGAGATACCGACCGGATGCCGCGAGACCGTGCGAGACGACGCGCTGCAGCAGCAGCGGGTCGATGTTGCCGCCGGACAGCACGGCCATCGTCGTCCCCGTGTCCTTCACCTTGCCGGCGAGGATCGCGGCGACCCCCGCTGCGCCCGCGGGCTCGGCGACGACCTTGGCCTGCTCGAGGAGGATGAGGATGGCACGGGCGAGGTCGTCGTCGGTGACCGTGACGACCTCGTCGACGAGGTCTTTGATGATCTCGAACGGGATGGAGCCGGGGCGGGCGACGAGGATGCCGTCGGCGATGGTCGGCCGGGTCACGATGTCGACGGGATGACCGGCGGCGAGCGACGGCGGGACCGCGGCGGCGTTCTCGGCCTGCACACCGATGATCCGGACGGTGCGTCCGACCTCGGCCGCACGCGCCTTGACCGCGGCGGCGACACCGGCGATCAGGCCGCCTCCGCCGATGCCCACGAGGATCGTGTCGACATCGGGGGCATCCTGCAGCAGCTCCAGACCGAGCGTTCCCTGCCCGATGACGACATCGCGGTGATCGAACGGCGGGATCAGCACGGCACCGGTCCGTTCGGAGAACTCCGCGGCGAGACGCAGCGAGGTCGCCACGGTCTCGCCCTCGAGCACGACCTCCGCGCCGTAGCCACGGGTGGCCAGGAGCTTGGGGACCGGCACGCCCAGAGGCATGAAGATCGTGGCCGGGATGCCCAGCGCCTGGGCGGCGAGGGCCACGCCCTGGGCGTGGTTGCCGGCCGAGGCGGCCACCACGCCGCGAGAGCGCTCCTCGGCACTCAGACGCGAGAGCCGGTACGCGGCGCCCCTGATCTTGAAAGACCCGGTGCGCTGCAGGTTCTCCATCTTCAGCAGCACCGGGGCACCGAGGATGTCGGACAGCGCACGCGACGGAAGCGTCGGAGTGTGCGAGATCACCTCAGCCAGACTCTCGGCCGCCTGCTGGAACTCGGCCAGGCTGGGGACTTCGCTCATCGACTTCTCCTTCTCCGCTCCCGCGGAACCGTACTCCAGATAAGGTCTGCCTCGGGTCTGTCGCCGGTGCGCCAGGACCCCGTGCTGATGGTGACGGCGGCCACGTTCACGAAGGCCGCCAGCGGGACCGCGAAGAGGGCTCCGGGGATGCCGCCGATCATCGAGCCTCCGGCGACGACGAGAACGACCGCGAGCGGGTGCACCTTCACGGCCGAGCCCATGAGGATCGGCTGCAGGACGTGTCCCTCGAGCTGCTGGACGCCGAGGACCACGGCGAGCATCGCGAGCGCGATCCACGGGCCGTTGTAGACGAGGGCGAGCAGCACGGCGAGCGCGCCGGTCACGACGGCACCGACGATCGGGATGAACGAACCGAGGAACACGAGCACGGCGACGGGGATCGCGAGCGGGACGCCGAGGAGAGCTGCTCCCACGCCGATGCCGACCGCGTCGATCGCGGCGACGAGCAGCTGCGTGCGCGCGTAGTTGACGATGGTCTGCCAGCCGTTGCGCGCGGCGCCGTCCGCCGCGGGGCGTGCCGCGCGCGGGAAGAGACGAAGCGTCCAGCGCCAGATACCCGCACCGTCGGCGAGGAGGCAGATGAGGATGAAGAGCGAGAGCACGGCCCCGGTGACGACATGGGCCGCGGTGGTGCCGACGGCCAGTGCACCGTTGAGCAGCAGCTGGGTCTGCTCGTTGATGATCTCCAGGCCCTGGTCGATGTAGTCCTGGATCTGCGAGTCGCTGAGATGCAGCGGACCGGTGAGGAGGAACTGACGGAAGTCCTCGACGGCCTGCGCGCTGCGGTCCTGCACGTCGCCGAGCTGTTCGCGCACCTGCCAGATGACGAGCCAGAGGAGCACACCGACGATCGCGATGGTCCCCGCCAGCGAGATCGTCACGGCCGCCCAGCGCGGGAACCGGTGCCGCAGCATCCATTCGAAGGCGGGCCACAGGAGGGCGGTGACGAGGATACCGACCATGAGCGGGATCACCAGGAGCTTCAGCTGGATCACGATCCAGATGAAACCGGCGACGACGGCGGCGATCAGCAGGAGCCGCCAGGCGTAGCCCGCGGTGACGCGGAGGCCCATCGGGACGGCCTCATCGGCCTCGGTCGTGACAGTGCGGTCGGTGATGATCGGTCGCGGGCGGAAGAGATCCCTCAGCCGCGGACGCTGCTCTTCGCTCATCTGCCAAGTCTATGACTCCGGCGGGCTCTGCCTGAGCGCCTCCTGAGGCGATGTCGGCGCCCGCGGTTACGCTGGCGGGGTGACCGACACGATCAGCGCCGCTCAGGCCCGCCGCATCGCCCTGGCGGCGCAGGGATTCACTCGTGCCCGCCCCGCGAAGGTCTCTGCACGGCATGTGCACTCGGTCATGGCGCGACTCGGCATCCTCCAGATCGATTCGGTGAACGTCTTCGCGCGATCGCACTACATGCCGCTGTTCTCGCGCCTCGGCGCCTACGATCCCGCGCTCCTCGATCGGCTCTTCCTCTCACGCACCACCCACTACGTCGAGTACCTCGCGCACGAGGCGACCTTCATGCCGGTCGAGGACTGGCCGCTGTGGAGATTCCGACGGGAGCACTTCCAGCGGCGTCTGGCCACACCTGGTTCCTGGGCGGCGAGCAACCCCCGCACGCTCGCCTGGGTCACCGACGAACTCCGGAGCCGCGGACCGCTGCGCCCGGCCGACATCCGGGCGGATGAGCCGCGCGATCGCGGCACCTGGTGGGACTGGGACGATGTGAAACTCGCCCTCGAGCACCTGTGGCGCACCGGCGACGTCGCGATCAGCGGCCGCCGCGGGTTCGAGCGCACCTATGCCCTCGCCGAGCACGTGATCCCCACGGACGTGCTCGCGCACGAGGTCTCCATCCCCGATGCCATCCGGGACTTGATGCGCCGGGCCGCACGATCGAGCGGTGTCGCGACGGCATCCGACCTCGCCGACTACTACCGCATCCGTGACCGAGCCGCAGTGACGACGGCGCTGCAGGAACTGACGGATGCCGGCGAGCTCGTGCCCACGCAGGTCCGCGGCTGGGAACGTCAGGGACGCCCCCTGGCCGCATGGCGCCACCGTGATGCTGTCCTGCCGCGCCGCGTGACCGCCGCGGCTCTCCTCACCCCCTTCGATCCCGTGGTGTGGTTCCGCGACCGGGCGCTGCGGGCCTTCGGGCTCGACTACCGCATCGAGATCTACGTGCCGGCGGATAAGCGCCGCTACGGCTACTACTCGCTGCCGGTGCTGGTGGGAGACCGGATCGTCGCCCGAGTGGACCTCAAGGCCGATCGGGCGACGTCGACCCTGCAGGTGCAGTCTGCCTGGTGGGAGCCATCGGCCCTCCCCGAGGACGACTCCGACGCAATAGCGGTCGAGCTGGCGCTGGCCGCACGCTGGCAGGGCCTCGAGAGCATCTCGGTCTCCGGCTGGGGCACGGCGGCCGACCGCCTGCACGACGCGCTGAAGGGAATCACCGACACTCCGGTGGCCCGGCACGTGCACCTCAGCGAGGCGGTGGGGTGAGTAGGCGTGGCCGATGGATCGCCAGCGGAGCCGCTGCGGTGATCCTCGGCGCCGTCGCTGCGGCGATCTGGCTGTCCACGGTGCCGGACGATGAGGCGACGCCGGGCGTGCCGACAGCGACGCCGAGCGCCACTCCCCTGCCATCGCCGCAGGAACAGGCACAGGACTCGCTCGACGAGCATCTCACGGCGTGTGCGGAGAGCTCCGGTGATCGGGCTCCGGAGCGTTGCGGCATCCGGATCCCCTGGGGCACGGAGTTCGCGTCGGTCACGGATGTGCGATTCCGAGTGGAGGCGCTACCGGTGCTCGTGCTCGACGGCGACTCGTTCACCGCTGCCGGCGGAGTGCTCGTCGCCACGGTGACAGGCACGAGTCAGGACGGATCTGGCCGGAGGGAGACCTACCGCACCGAGGACTGGGCAGTGCGAGGCGACATCATCGTCGTGGATGACATCGTGACCGTCGAGGTCTGGTGATCGATCGCTCCGCTGCGACGCTCAGAACTGGACGCGCGGCGGCTCCGAGATGGCCCCGCTGTCGGCGACCTCGAAGAACTCGCTCTCGGTGAATCCCAGCCCCTTGGCAAAGAGGTTGTTCGGGAAGACCTTGATCTTCGTGTTCAGTTCGCGGACGCCCCCGTTGTAGAAGCGCCGGGCCGCCTGGACCTTGTCCTCGGTGTCGACAAGGGCGTGCTGCACCTGGAGGAAGTTCGTGCTCGCCTGCAGCTGCGGATAGGCCTCCGCCACAGCGAACAGGCTGCGCAGCGCCTGCTGCAGATGCCCCTCGGCGATCCCGGCCTCGCCGGGCCCGCCGGCAGACAGGGTCTCGGCGCGCGCCCGGGTGACGTTCTCGAACACGGCCTTCTCATGGGAGGCGTAGCCCTTGACGGTCTCGATCAGGTTGGGGATGAGGTCGGCTCGCCTCTTCAGCTGCACCGTGATGCCGCTCCAGGCCTCGTCGACCCGTACGTTCAGCTGCACCAGCGAGTTGTACGTCGCCCACAGGTAGATGCCGACGATCAGAACCAGAGCGACGACGATCAGCACTGGCACGAGCCATTCCATCAGAGGCCCACCCTTCCTCGTGTTTGTCCCATCCTATCGACGCTCGCTGCACGTCGACTGGACGCGACCGACGTCGTTCAGACGCCGAGCACGCGCTCGAGGTAGCGGTTCGTGAAGCGTCGATCCGGATCGAGCCGCTCGCGCACCGCGAGGAAGTCGTCGAAGCGTGGATACCGCTCGCGAAGCTCGTCGGTACCGAGGGTGTGGAGCTTGCCCCAGTGCGGGCGCCCACCGTGTTCGAGCATGATCCGTTCCACAGCCGCGAAGTACTCGGTCGGGTCCACACGCCAGTAGCGGTGCACCGCGATGTACGCGCTCGCGCGACCGTGCGCGGTCGACAGCCATCTGTCGTCCTCCTGCGCGAAGCGCACCTCGACCGGGAACTCGATACGCCAGCCGCGCTTCGCGATCAGCGCGCGGATGGCGCGGAACGCGGGGACGACGTTCTCGGCGGGCAGCGCGTACTCCATCTCCCGGAAGCGCACGGTGCGACTCTGCGTCAGCACGCGATGCGAACGATCGGTGTACTGCCGATCGCCCGTCAACTGGACCGCGAGCCGGTTGAACGGCGGGGTGATGGCCGGCGCGATCCGTCCGGTGGCGCACACCGCCCGGTAGACGCCGTTCGACAGCAGAGTCTCGTCCACCCACCGGCCGAGCACGGGCAGCGGCTCTCGGCGTGTGGACTCGGGCACGCGGGTCTGCCGCTTCGTGAGCGCCACCTCGGTGTGCGGGAACCAGTAGAACTCGAAATGGTCGGATGCCGCGACACGATCGTGCAGCGTCGCCAGCACATCCTCGAGCGGCGCGGGTTCATCGATCGCGCGCAGCACGAACGCCGGAACGCACCGGAGCGTGACCTCGACGATGATGCCGAGTGCGCCGAGACCGAGCGCGACGGCGGGCAGGAGCTCGGCGTTCTCGTGCTCGTCGACACGAAGGAACTCGCCCGCGGCGGTGATCATCGTCACCCCGACGACCTGGGTCGCGAGGCCGCCGAACCGCGCACCCGTGCCGTGCGTACCGGTCGAGATCGCGCCGGAGATCGACTGCCGGTCGATGTCGCCGAGATTCTCCATCGCGAGGCCGTAGGGTGCCAGGAGCCCAGGAATACGGTGGAGCCTCGTGCCTGCGAGCAGCGTCACAAGCCCGGTCTCGGCGTCGGCCGACACGAGTCCCTGCAGATCGTCGAGCTCGAGGAGCACGCCGGGGGCGACGGCGATCCCGGTGAAGCTGTGCCCGGCGCCCACGGCCTTCACGGTGAGCCCCTGCGCGCGCGCCGCGATCACTGCGCGCTGCACACCTTCCGGTGTGCGCGGCCGTTCGACCCTGAGCGGCTTCACGGATGCCGATCGGCCCCAGTTCTGCCAGGTGCCGCCGATTCTCGTCACAGGAACGCCTTCCCGTCGCCGCGGTACGTCGGCAGTTCGTCGATGACCTCGTCGCCCGAGACCAGGTGGTAGCGGTCCGTCCGTTCGGCGCCCTCGCCGCTCTTCGCATGCCGGAACCAGACCCGGTCGCCGATCGCCAGGCCGGCCGCGGCCCGTCCCTGCAACGGTGTCTGCACCTCGCCGGCGGCCTCCCTCGGCATCGTGTGAAGGCCCTGCGGCCACACCGGACGCGGCTGGCGCGAGGCGAGGGCGGGTCCGGACGCGATCCATCCACCGCCCAGAACCGTCGCGATGGCGGGCGCCGGGCGGCGGACGACATCGAACGCGAAAGCCGCAGCCGGTGCGGGGCGGAACGAGCGGTATCCGTCGAAGAGGTGGCCACCCAAGAGCCCGCTGCCGGCACTCGCCTCGGTGAGCGATTCGTCGCTCCCGGTGAACTCGAGCGATCCGGTTCCGCCGCCGTTGAGGAACTCGAGCGGCACGACCTGGGAGACCGCCTCGACGATCTCGGCCCGGCGGATCCGGAGTTCCGCCCGGGACCGCGCCTGCACGGTGCGGATGAGCGGAGCATCCGCACCCGCGGCATCGCCCTGACCCGCGATCTGCGCGTCGTACATCTGCAGGCCCACCAGCGAGAACCCGGGGCGCGCGACGACCTTGCGTGCGAACGCGGCCACCTCGCCGGCGGTGAAGAGCGGCGAGCGCCGCACCCCGATGTGGCCCAGCAGCGACGACCGCCACGACGCGTCGACGTCGATCGCGACCCGGATCACCGGGCGGGCGCCGGGGGCGGCGACGCTGTCGATGAGGTCGAGCTGCGCCGGGTCGTCGACCATGAGCGTGATACGGGATGCGGCCTGCTCATCGGCGACGAGGCGGGCGAGGCCGGCGCGATCCACCGTCGGATATCCGAGCACGATGTCGTCGTGGTCCGCGGAGAGCCAGAGGGCCTCCGCCAGGGTGAAGGCGAGGATGCCGCGGAAGCCGGGAAGGGCGAGCACCGCATCCAGGATCCCCCGAACACGGACCGACTTCGAGGCGACGCGGATCGGCAGCCCGCCGGCACGCACGAGGAGGTCCATCGCGTTGTGACGCAGCGCATCGACATCGATCGCCGCGACCGGCGCCGGGAGGTGAGCGGTCGCCGCGGAGAGGCGCGGCCACCACTGGGCGGGGTCCTCCCACGCGGGGACGACCGTCGACGGGCGCTGTTCTACGGTGAGGTCGAGCACTCCCCCACCCTACGACGCCAGGGACTCGGGGTCAGGTGTTGCGGCACCGAGTCGCTCGGCCGAGGCCACGGCTAAGCTGGCTCAGGCACGCCCCCGTAGCCCAATTGGCAGAGGCAGGCGACTTAAACTCGCTGCAGTGTCGGTTCGAGTCCGACCGGGGGTACCGCTCAACGGCCGAACAGATCCCGGACGCCGGGGATGCCGAGATCTCCGAGCCTCTGCCCCCATTCACCGACGGCGTCGCCGAGACCCGAGACCGTGTCACCGGCCGTTCCGATCAGGTCGTCCGCCTCACCGATGAGGCCGTCTGCGGGACCGGTGAGACCGTCCGCTGCTCCGGTCACCCCGTCCGACACAGCGGCCATCCCCTCGGCGGCGATCGCCTCGACGTCGACCGATTGCGCGAGTGCGTCGAAATCCACTCCGAACGTCGCCGCCTGTTCGAGGAGCGGCGCCGCGACGGCGCTGCCCACGGCACCCGCGGCGACGACGCCGAGCACGCCTGCGGCGGTTCCTGCGATTCCCCCGCCACGCACCCGGGAGAGTGTCCCGCGCATGCGTCCCGGCCGCGCACCTTCCGCACGTCCCGCTGCACGAGCGAGATCGTCGGCCGAGGCTGACGCGGGCCGCGCGGTCGGAGGCAGTTCCGCGTTCATCCGATCGCGCACCCGGCCACGCTGCTCCGCGCCGAGTCGGGAGAAGCCGTCACGGTGCATCTGCTCGATCTGGCGCTGATCGCCGGTTCGCAGAAGGTAGTCGTAGCGTGCGATCGCACCACGATCCGCGCGCGAAGCGCCAGCATTCGGAGCATGTGCGGGCGGCGGCGAGTAGGGGTCGCGTGCGGAGACGGTTGGCGAGTGCTGTGCGCGAGGCTGTCCCGGTGCGGGGTCAGGGCTGATGCGCGCATCGTTCCTGCGCCCGTCGCCCTTCCTCCCCTCGTCGAGGTCGAGAGCGTGGCTCGCGCGGCCGAGGAGACGGTCGAGAATGCCCATGATGGTGCTGCCTTCGGTTCGGGCGCGGAGCGCGGACACCGTTCCGGAAGGGCGAAGGGTGCCACAGCGATCCACACGTGCGGACGCCTGGTCTCCTCCACCCCGGATGGGGCCGGTGGGCCGGGACACGACGACATGTCCGTAATGACGACCTCACCGCAGACGGGAGTACTCCCCTTGCCCTTCGCAATCTATCGAACCGCGCTATGAGTCGGCTCGGAGCGAGACGACGAACGCCCCGACTCCGTGCGGAATCGGGGCGTTCGAACGAGAACGGGCTTACTTGGCCGCTGCGGGCTCGGCCTTCTTCTCGGCATCCTTCTCGACGGCCTTCGCCTGCTCGGCGGGCGCGGTGACGGCCGGAGCGGGAGCATCCGCCGCCGGACGCGGACGAGCGGCGAACTCCTCGAAGACGTAGCGCGGGTTCTGCACGGTCTGCAGGTTCACGAGGTCGCGACCCAGCCACAGGTTGTTCCACCAGCCCCACAGCACACGCCACTTGCGCTCCCACGTGGGCATCGCGAGACCGTGGTAGCCACGGTGCGCGACCCAGGCAACGAAGCCCTTGAGGGCGATCTTGCCGGACTGGAAGACGCCGTTGTAGAGACCGAGGCCGGCAACGGCACCGAGGTTCTTGTGGACGTAGTCCTTCGGGGTCTCGCCACGCAGCACGGCGACGAGGTTCTTCGCGAGCAGCTTCGCCTGACGGACGGCGTGCTGTGCGTTCGGCACGCACATGCCGCCGACACCACCGCCGGAGAGGTCGGGGACGGCCGAGACGTCACCAGCGGCCCAGGCGCCTTCGACGAACTCCTCGGCGGTGCCGACGCGCAGGTCGGCACGGGTGCGGATGCGTCCACGCTCCTCGACGGGCAGGTCGCCGCCGCGCACGACGGTCGGATTCGCCATGACACCGGCGGTCCACACGATCAGGTCGGTGGGGATCGACTCGCCCGTGGAGAGCTCGACGATGCCATCGACGGCGCTCTGGAGCTGCGTGTCGAGGTGCACGTTCGCACCGCGCTTCGCGAGATCCTTGAGCACCCACTCGCTCGTGGGGAGCGATACCTCAGGCATGATGCGACCCATCGCCTCGATGAGGTGGAAGTGCGTGTCCTCGAAGCGCAGCTGCGGGTACTTGCCCACGAGCGACGACGCCAGCGAGCGCAGCTCGGCGAACACCTCGATGCCGGCGAAGCCACCACCGACGACGACGACGGTCAGCAGACGGTCGCGCTCGGGGCCCGCGGGCAGAGTCGACGCCTTGTCGAAGTTCGACATCAGGCGGTCGCGGATCGCGACGGCCTCTTCGATCGTCTTGAGCCCGATCGCGTTGTCGGCGATGCCCGGGATCGGGAAGGTGCGCGAGACGGCACCAGCGGTGACGACGATCTGGTCGTACGCGAACTCGTACGAGTCGCCCGACGGCGGCGTGATCGTGGCGACCTTGTTCGCGTGGTCGATGCCCGTGATCTTGGCGGTGATCACGTTCGTGCGCTTGAGGTGACGACGGTGCGCGACGACCGAGTGGCGGGCTTCGATCGAGCCGGCGGCGACCTCGGGGAGGAACGGCTGGTACGTCATGTACGGCAGCGGGTCGACCATGGTCACGTCGGCCTCGCCCTTGCGAAGGTGCTTCTCGAGCTTCCACGCCGTGTAGAAGCCTGCATAGCCTCCACCGACGATCAGAATCTTGGGCACAGTGCTGTTCTGAGGCACAGGGGGACAACTCCTCGGAGTCAGGAATGTGGCGTGCGAGCGCGCGCCGATCGGATGCGCCGGGCAGCAGCGGTGACGCCAAGCGCTACCACGATACCAGGGACTGTGAGTGCGATCAGCGGGAGGGTACCGTAGCGCAGTGAATCAGCGCTGGGAAGCAGCGGTGAACCCGCTTCGGTCGGCGCATCGGCATCCGGGAGCGGCGGAACCTCCACCGGGGCGACGGTCGGTTCCGGTACCGGCACGGTCTCGGCGCGCCGGTACAGCCGGACCCATTCCGCGAGATCACCCATCGGGTTCTTGTCGGTCGACGGCACCTCGTCCGTCACCGCAGCGGCGGCGTCGATCAGACCGTAGCCGTAGAGCGGATCGGGGACCGAGGTCATTCCGGCGGCGGGCACGGCGGTCTTGATGATCCGGTTGATGACGTTCGCCGCGCTCAGATCGGGATGGGCCGAGCGCACGAGTGCGGCGATGCCTGCCACGATGGGAGCCGCTCCGCTGGTGCCGTCCCACTGCATCACGGTTCCGTCGGCGGATGTTCCCAGCAGCCCCTCACTGGGCGCGGACACGCCGATCGTGATGCCCTGGGTCGACGCTTCCAGGCTCGCGTTTCCGGTCTGGTCGACGCCGCCGACCGTGAGCACACCGGGAATCGTGGCCGGCGCACCGATGATGCTGGTGCCACTGCCTCGATTGCCGGCGGCGACGACCACGACGACATCGTGATCGAAGGCGTAGAGGAACGCCTCGTCCCAGCTCGGGTCCCATTCCAGGGTGTTCGTCGTGAAGGAGAGGTTGATGACGTCGGCCCCGTGGTCGACCGCCCACTTCATACCGTTCGCGACCTGCTCGACGAACGGGACGGATGCTGCAGCACCGAAGCCGACCGAGATCGACAGGATGTCCGCCTCAGGCGCCACGCCGACCATCCCGGTGCCGTCGGCTGCGCCACGGCCCGCTGCGAGCGACGCCACCCAGGAACCGTGGTTGCCGTCGATGGCGCCGAGCGGAGTCCGACCGTCCGCCGTTCCGCTGCCCGAGACGTCGGTGCCGTCGACCACCGCGTCATCGAGCGTCCCGGCGACGCGGCCGACGCCCGTGTCGATCACGGCGATGCGGACGCCGTCACCGCGGGTCGTGTTCCACGCCTCACGGATGTTCGCGGCATCGAGCCAGTACTCCGCCGCCCGCACCGGGTCCGCAGGATCGTCCGGCACCGGCCCGGGTGTGGGCGTCGCGGTGGCGCCGGTGAGCAGCACGGATGCCGCGACGATCGCCAGGGCGACGGTTCCGCGCAGCATCCGCCCGGGCCTCATGCCGCCGGGGCTGGGCGCAACGCGGCGCCCGGGTCCTCGCACCGGCACTGGTCCGGGCTCCAGCTCGAACGGGACAACGCCTCGTCGCCGATCGGGTTCACTCCCGGACCCGCCGCGAGGGCGTGTCCGGCGAGAGCGTGCAGGCACTTCACCCGTGTGGGCATACCGCCCGCGGAGATGCCGTCGATCTCGGCGACCTCGCCGAACTGCCGGCGATCCGCGAGGTACGCCTCATGCGCCGCCAGATACGCCGCCGCGGTGTCCGCGTCATCGAGTCGCGCCGCGAGTTCGGGCATCACCTGTGTGGCCTCGAGGGTCGACATGGCGGCGGTGGCGGCGGGATGCGTCAGGTAGTAGAACGTGGGGAACGGCGTCCCGTCGGGCAGCCGTGGTGTGGTCGCGACGACGGTCGGGTTGCCGCACACACAGCGGGCGGCGATACCGACCACCCCCCGCGCGGGACGCCCCAGCTGCGCCGAGACGACGGCGAGTTCGGCGGGAGTGGGCGCGGCGAAGGGGGGCGTGGTCACCCTCCCAGGGTACGGGAGTGCGACGGAGCGGAAGCTGGACGCCGACGCGTCGGGCGCGTCACTCCGCCGGGACCGCGTTCTGGCTGAGACCCGCGGCCGCCACCGAGCGCAGCAACTGTTGCATCCAGTCAGCGGGCCGTTCCTCCAGATCGTCGCTCACGGCGGTCTGCTCCTGCGGCAGAGCCGCGGGGTCGAGGTCGTTGTCCACGAGGTAGACGACCTCACCGGGCTTGACGTAGTAGAGGCGCTCCCGCGCCTGTGTCGTGATGTACGCCGGATCCTTCCAGCGCTCGCGCTCGTCCTCGAGGGCGGCGATCCGGTCTTCGGACACCTGGATCGACGACTCGAGAGCGGCGATCTTCTGCCGCTGGTCGATGAACGTGCCCAGCGTCGGCACGAGCACCCAGGCGCCGAGAACAACGAGCGAGAGCATGATGACCGAGAATGCGGAGAGCCGGATGCCGGATGCCCATTCACGGACGTCGACGCGCCGCGCGGCCGTTCCTGAGCCGGAGCGCGGCTCGGTGATCTGCCCGCGTGGAGACGGCGAAGGAGGAGCCGGACGTCGCGCCATGGGCTCCTCCTCCGCCGGCCGCTGCAGGGCGGCTCCGTCGTTATCTCAGTACTGGGTGCGCGTCAGACGCTCAGGCGCTGAAGCGCGGGAACGCCGAGCGACCGGCGAAGACCGCGGCGTCGCCGAGTTCCTCCTCGATGCGCAGCAGCTGGTTGTACTTCGCGACGCGCTCGGAGCGGGCCGGCGCACCCGTCTTGATCTGACCTGCGTTGGTGGCGACGGCGAGGTCGGCGATCGTGGTGTCCTCGGTCTCGCCCGAACGGTGCGACAGCATCGCGGTGTAGCCCGAGCGCTGAGCGAGGCTGACCGCGTCGAAGGTCTCGGTCAGGGTGCCGATCTGGTTGACCTTGACCAGGAGTGAGTTCGCGACACCGCGCTGGATGCCGTCCGCGAGGCGCTGCGGGTTGGTGACGAACAGGTCGTCGCCGACGAGCTGCACCTTGGAACCGAGTGCCTCGGTGAGGAGCTTCCAGTTGTCCCAGTCGTCCTCGGCGAGAGCATCCTCGATCGTGACGATCGGGAAGTCGTTGACCAGGCCCTGGTAGTACTCGATCAGCTCGGGGCCGGTCCAGTCCTTGTTGTCGAGGCGGTACACGCCGTCGGTGAAGAACTCGGTCGCGGCGACGTCGAGACCGAGGGCGATGTCCTTGCCGGGGGTGAAACCGGCCTTCTCGATCGCCTTGATGAGGAACTCGAGGCCCTCGCGGTTGCTGGGCAGGTCGGGGGCGAAGCCGCCCTCATCACCGAGGCCCGTGGCGTAGCCCGCGGCCTTCAGCTCGCTGCGCAGCACGTGGTAGGTCTCGACGCCCCAGCGGAGCGACTCCGAGTACGTGTCGGCGCCGATCGGAGCGAGGAAGAACTCCTGCATGTCGATGCCGTTGTCCGCGTGCTCGCCGCCGTTGATGACGTTGAACAGCGGAACGGGCAGCAGGTGCGCGTTCGGTCCACCGAGGTAGCGGAACAGCGGGAGGTCGGCCGAGTCGGCGGCGGCCTTGGCCACGGCGAGGCTCACGCCGAGGATGGCGTTGGCACCGGTGCGCGACTTGTTCTCGGTGCCGTCGGTCTCGGTGAGGATCTCGTCGACGATGCGCTGCTCGCTCGCCTCGACGCCCTCGATCGCCGGGCCCAGCTCATCGATGATGGCGGAGACGGCCTTGAGCACGCCCTTGCCGCCGTAACGGCTCTTGTCTCCGTCGCGCAGCTCGTACGCCTCGAAGGCACCCGTGGATGCGCCGGAGGGGACGGCCGCCCGCTGGACGACGCCGTCATCGAGGAGCACCTCCACCTCGACGGTCGGGTTTCCACGCGAGTCGAGAATCTCGCGTGCGCCTACAGCCTCGATCAGTGCCACTGATGTGCTCCTTGCTCAGAGAAAAGGTTGTGTGGAGCGTCGTCGATCCGCGCCCCAGTCTAGCCCGCGCGCTCGACACCCCCGTTGTCGGGGTCAGACCACCACCGCGAGCGCGACGCCGTCCCACCCCTTGACTCCGACCGTCTGCAGAGCGGTCGCATCGAAGCGGGGGTCCTCCCCCAGCATCCGCAGCCCGTCCCGGGTGCCGACCACCTTGGGATCCGTGGAGTCCACCCGCACGATCTCCCCCTCACGTCCGATGTTGTCGAGAACGATCACCGTTCCGGGATGACCGAGCTTCGCCGCCCAGTCGAGGTAGATCGTGTTGGACTCCTTGTCGGCATCGATGAAGACGAAGTCGAACCCGCCGACGAGCGTCGGCAGCACGTCGGCGCCACGCCCGATCCGGATGTCGACGCGGTCACCGACGCCTGCGGCGTCGACGTTGGACCGCGCCACGGCGGCGTTGTCCGCCTCCGCCTCCACGGTCACCACACGCCCCTGCTCTCCGACGCCCCGCGCCAACCAGATCGTCGAGTAGCCACCGAGCGTCCCGATCTCGAGCACCCGGCGAGCGCCGCTGATGCGTGTCAGCAGGTTCAGCAGCTTCCCGCCGACCGGCGCGACCTCGATCTCGGGCAGTCCCGCCTCACGTTGCGCGGCGAGCGCCGCTTCGAGGGCGGGGTCGTGACCGACGAGCGTGTCGACGAGGAAGACGTCCGCTGCGGCCCAGGTGTCAGGTGTCGAGTCCATGTGCTCAGCCAACCCCGCGCCTTCCGAGGCGTCAAGGGGCCGAGGATTCACCCGGCCCGGAGGCCCCGGCATCCGTGCCCCGCGACGCGGCGAGCGCGGGCTGGCGGCGGAACTGGCCGGTCGCCAGGAGTACCGCGACGACGACCGCCGCGACGATCCAACCGGCGACACCGAGCGGGCCGGCGAGCGCGAGGTCGGGCTGGGACGCGGCCACCAGGAGGATGAGACCTGCGGCGGCGTTCAGCGATCCGTGCGCGAGCACCGCGGGCCAGACGGATCCCGAGCGCAGGCGCAGCCATCCGAGCAGCACGCCCCACGCGATGCACCCGGCGACCATGAACAGGACGCCGGTGATGTCGGTGCGGCCGAAGTTGTACCCCAGGAGGATGACCGGGCTGTGCCAGAGCCCCCAGATCGCACCGCTCAGGATAAGCGCGGGCCAGGTGCCGAGCGGGCGGAGCGCGGGCAGCAGCCATCCCCGCCATCCCAGCTCTTCACCGAAAGCCAGCAGGCTGTTGAACAGCGCGCCGAGCGGCAGCATCGCGAGCTGGGCGATCACGAGGACCTCGACCGGCGGCAGCGGTGTGCCCGGCGGCACGGCGCGCTCGATCTCGGCGGCGAACCCGCCGAAGGCGAGATCGAGCTCGACGAAACCGAGAGCCGCGGCGACCAGGACGCAGGCGGCGACGAGCACGGGCGGCACGAGCCAGCCGACGACCATCAGCCACACGACCCGCTTGGCCGGTCGCAGCGGCCAGAGACCGAGGAAGCGCGCGCGGTCCCCCGCACCAGGCACGCGGGTCGCGAAGGTGACGATGATCGCCGCGATCGCCGGTGTGAGCATCATCACCGGCAGCAGGAGACCTGCGATCGGCTCGGCGAGACCTCGTCCGAGCCAGAGCGGGAGTGCGACGAGCCAGGCCAGCCCGCAGGCCAGGACCACGAAGGCGATCGTCACCATCGGTCGGATGCGAACACTCATGCTGCACCTCCCGCGCTGTCGGCCGACGCCGCGAGGAGCGATGCCGCGGACCGGGCGTCATCGACGGTGACGACGAAGACCTTGCCGTTGCGCTGGGCGACCTGCAGCGCCTCGCCGGAGCGGAGCACGACGCCGCGTCGCCCGTCCGTGCCGATGCGATATCCCCACCCGCCGAACTCGGCGAACGGGTTCACATCGACCACGCTCACCGAGGCGACCCTGTCCGCCGGGATCGTGAATCGCGGCCAGCCCGCCACCGATCGCACCTGAAGACCGTCCGCGGTCACTCGGACGCGGAACACGAGCATCGTCGCCGTCAGCAGCGCGAGCACGATCGCGAGGACGCCCGTCAGCCACCACACCGACGAGCCCGTCGCGGCGAGCACCACGGTCAGGCCGAACATGACGAACACGCTGATCCCCAGCACGATCCGACCGCCGGTCGCGGTCGACACCGTACCCATCCACACCGCCCGCTCGGAGTCGGCGAGCGCCAGGGGCGCGGGCGATGTGCCCTCACCCGAGGCCACGCGTCCATCCGGCTGCAGGAACCAGCCGAGCGCCGCGACGCCCGCCATGAGCGCCAGCCCCAGCAGCACCCACGGCGTGATGTCCGGAGCATCGGCCGCATCGGCGAGTCCGCGTTGCACGCCGACGCCGAGGAGCGACAGCAGCGCGAGCATGACGGACAGACCGAGCATGGTCGCTCCGATGAAGCGCGAAGTCGCCGACCATCCTCGTGCCTCTGCGGCGACGGGCCGCGAACGACGGGGCCGCTCCCCCGCGAAGACCGAGAACGCCGAGATCAGGATGATGGCTCCCCCGAGCCCGAGCCCGATCACGAGGTAGGTCCACCCCGGGCCGAATCCATCGACGCCGCCGGGGCCCCAGTGGATCGCCGCAGGCTCCGGAATGGACGGCAGCCAGGCCGCGACCACGACCGCGGACAGCAGCAGGATCACCAGGGGCGCGATCACCCCTACCCAGATGTAGGCGGTGCGGGCGCGACGTGCGTCGGCGTTCATACGGGGGTCTCCTTCACGAGAGCGGCCAGAGTGTCGGGTGAGAGCCCCAACGCGGCAGCGCGGGCGACGAGCGCCGCGATGTCGTGGGACAGTTCGGCGAGCGGAGCGGCGGATGCCGAGACGACGGCACCGCGCCCCCGGCGGAGGTCGACGAGGCCCTCATCACGGAGCTGCTGGTACGCGCGCAGCACCGTGTGAAGGTTGATCTCGAGCGCGCCTGCCAGTTCCTTCGCCGCCGGCAGGCGATCTCCCGGCCCGAGCCGTCCGGTGAGCACGTCCGCACGAACCGAGGCGGCGACCTGCTCGAACAGCGGTCGTGAACTGTCGGCGTCGATCCTGATCAGCATTCCCACCTCCTAGTTCTAGTTATTCTATTTCAAATAGAACAATTGTGCAGTCTCTGGTACCGAATTCCTTCACACCCCCTCGGCCGGGACACTGGGATCATGCGCATCACACCTCGACGACTCGCGATCGGCATGAGTCTGTGGATCCCGAACCTGTTCAGCGGCATCCGGGTACGGCGATTCGCCGACGACTGGACGACGGCGACCGTCGAGCTCCACGTGAACGTGTTCACGCGCAACTACGTGAAGACCGCATTCGGCGGCTCGATGTCGGCCATGACCGACCCGTACTTCTTCATGCTCGTGATGCACCAGCTCGGGCGCGACTACGTGGTCTGGGACACCAAGGGCGAGATCGAGTTCCTCAAACCGTGCCGCGGCGTTCTCACCGCCGAGTTCGTCGTCAGCCGGGAGCGCGCAGCCGAGATCCGACAGCGTGCGCAGGGCGGGGCCAAGGTGCTCGAATGGTTCGAGACGATCATCACCGATCGCGACGGCGATGTCGTCGCGAAGGTGCGTCGCGAGGTGTACATCCGCGAGAAGAGACGGGTGACGTCGGCGCGAGACTCGTGACGTCACCGCGCGTTCACCTCGCCGCGCCAGAATCGATGCATGCCTCTCGCCCGACGACTGACGCTCCGCGATGCCGTCGCGATCGGTCTGGGATCGATGATCGGCGCGGGCGTGTTCGCGGTCTGGGGCCCCGCCATCGCCGTCGCGGGCAGCGGCCTGCCCATCGCGCTGGCGATCGCGGCCGTCGTCGCCTATTGCAACGCCACCTCCTCGGCGCAGCTCGCCGCAGCGCATCCGGTGGCCGGTGGCACCTACGCCTACGCGCGGGCCGAGATCGGGCCGTGGTCCGGCTACATCGCGGGGTGGTGCTTCGTGATCGGCAAGATCGCGAGCTGCGCGGCCATGGCGATGACGTTCGCCGCCTACGCCGCTCCTGATGGCTGGCAGACCCCGGTGGCAGTGCTCGCCGTCGCCGCGCTCTGCGCGGTGAACTGCGTCGGCGTGACCCGCACGGCGCTGCTCACGCGGATCCTCGTCGTGGTCTCCCTGCTGGGTCTCGCCACCGTCGTCGCCGCGGGTGCGGTCTCGAACGACGCGGCGTCTGCCGCACCCCTGCCGGATGCCACCGCCTACGGCGTGCTCCAAGGAGCGGGGCTGCTCTTCTTCGCGTTCGCGGGGTATGCGCGCATCGCGACCATGGGCGAAGAAGTCGTCGACCCCGCGCGCACCATCCCGCGCGCGATCGTCGTGGCGCTCGGCGGCGCCGTCGCCGTCTACGCGATCGTCGCACTGACCGTCGTCGGCGTTCTGGGAGCGGGTGCTGTGTCGAGCCCGGCACCCCTCGCCGACGTCGTCGCCGCAGCCGGATGGGATGCCGTCGCTCCGGTGGTGCGGGTCGCGGCCGCAGCCGCATCGCTGGGAGCGCTGCTGGCGCTCCTGACCGGCATCGGCCGGACGACCCTCGCGATGGCGCGCGAGTCGGACCTTCCGAGGTTCCTGGCGGCGATCGACGATCGATGGCAGGTCCCTCGACGCGCGGAGATCACGATCGCCGTGATCGTGATCGGGATCGTTCTGGTCGCCGACGTCCGCGATGCGATCGGGTTCTCGTCTTTCGGAGTGCTGCTCTACTACCTGATCGCGAACGCGGCGGCGTTCCGTCAGCACGGCGAGGCGCGGCGATACCCGCGGGCGCTGCAGGTCGCGGGGGCTCTCGGCTGCCTGCTGCTCGTGAGCACTCTCCCGGTGCTCGCCTCTCTGGTGGGAACAGGTGCGGTCGTGCTCGGCATCGCCGCTCGAGCCCTGCGCCTACGACTCGCGCACGCCTGATCGGCCTGCGGGGACGACCCGGTACGCGCTCGGGGCGATCCCGAGCACGGCCGTGAAGTCCCTCGAGAGGTGGGCGTGGTCGGCGTAGCCCAGCTCCGCGGCGAGCGCGGCGAGGTCCTGCCGGGGATCGGCACGCAGTCGGTCGGCGGCGTCCTGCAGCCGCCGTCGGCGGATCATGGCCGCGGGAGCCACCCCGACGTACCGGTGGGCGAGCCGTTGCAGCGTGCGCACAGACACGGCGAGGCGCGACGCCGCCTCCTCCGGTGAACGCGCGGCGTCCTCGCCGACCAGCGCGTCCACCATGGCATTCGCCTGCCGAGCGGCATCCGTGATGGGCCCGCTCCGGAGCCGGAGCCAGTCCGCGACGACACGTGTGGCGCGGCGATGACGCTCGGGGTCGGTCGTCATCGCCGCGACGACCGCCGTGTGCAGTTCGGGGGCGGCGAGCGCGATCTCACGATCGACGAGCTCGGCCGGTGCCTCGGTCAGCGTCCGGACGGCCGCCGGCCGGAGAAGAGCGCCGACCGCCCATCCGCGTCCTTCCAGATCCCGGTGCGTGGCGATCGACGTCGCGCCGCTGAGGGTCACCCCCTCGGGCTCCACGACGAGGTTGAGCGCCGGATACCCGACGACGTGCTGGCGGGAGACGATCCCGGGTTCGAGATCCCACTCGGGGACCCAGAACCACGCGATGAGGTCACGCGCCTCCTCATCCGCCGGCAGCCGATGGAGCAGCGGGAGGCGACCGGGATAGAGCACACCGCGGGTGGGGTCGACCATTCCACCAGCCTAGGCAGCGGAACCTGTCGCAGATCTTCAAGCGCGGGCGGCATCGCGTTCCTAACCTCGGAGTCATGACAGGCATTCACACCACAGATGGTCGCCCGAACGGCGCGACCTCGCTCACGCCCTTCCTGGCCATTCCCCGCGCGACGCAGGCCATCGAGTTCTACCGGGACGTGTTCGGCGCTCGGGTCGTCGACATCACCGAGTTCGACGGGGTCGTCGTGCACGCGGACCTCGACTTCGGTCTCGGGCTGCTGCAGATCGGCGAGCCGAACCCGCAGTACCACCTGGTCCCCGCGCCCGAAGGCGACGACGACTGCTACTCCCTGGGCCTCTACGTTCCCGATGTCGACGCCGTCGTCGAGAAGGCGGTGGCCGCGGGCTCGACCGTACGCGAGGCGCCGTCGGACTTCGTCTCGGGCGACCGCTACGCGAGCATCCGCGACCCGTTCGGCGTCCGCTGGTCGGTGATGACGAGGGTCGAGGACATCTCGGAAGAGGAGAGCGCGCGCCGCGTCGCGGAATGGGCGGCCTCGTTCAGCGCAGGCGCGGAGTGACCCGTTCCGCCGCACGGCTCGCCGCGGGAAGGAGCGCCTCCGCGGTGCGGCGATAGCCGAGCGGACTCGGGTGGAAGCGGTCCATGCTGAACATCGCCTCCGGCTCGTCGAAGAACATCGGCCCGACGGCGCGGCGCAGGTCGACCGGTTCCGCACCGGTCGCCCGCGCGGTGTCCGCCTGCGCCTCGGCCAGTCGCCGCGACATGCTCGCCGCCAGGCGACGCAGCGGCTGCGGCACCGGGCGCAGCGCACCGAGGTCGGGGCAGGTCCCGACGACCACCTGCGCCCCGCGCTCTCGCAGCCTCTCGATCGCCTCTCGCAGGTATGTCGCCGAGGTCGCCACCGGAATGCGATGCGTGACGTCGTTCCCGCCGACGACGATCACGGCCACATCGGGAAGGTAGTCCGTCGGAAGCCCGTCGAGCTGAGCCGCGAGGTCGGAGGACTCCGAGCCGACCACGGCGCCGGTGCGCAGCCGGACGGGTCGGCGGATGCGCGCACCGAGCGTCTTCGCGAGGCGCCCGCCGAGCGTCTGCTTGCGGGTCTGGGCGCCGAGCCCCGCCGCGAGCGAGTCGCCGAGCAGCAGCAGCTCGAGGGGCTCGCCCTCCAGTGCTCGGCGCCAGACGCGGTCGGCGTCGACGGAGTCCTCCCCCAGCGGCTTTCCGATGCGGCGTCGAGCGATCGCCGCCTGTCGGGTCAGCAGCACGCGCGCGCCGACAGCGGACGCGGTGATGCCGACGACGAGCAGGGTGAGAAGACGGATGCGGCTCACGCGTCGATTCGACCCTATCCGCGTGAACGCATCGTGAACTCGACGGTAGGGCGTTTCGTCTCGCTGCGCTCGCTCAACGACCAGGGGTCTCGCTGCGCTCGCTCAACGACCAGGGCTGCCGGGTCGTTGAGCGAAGAGCGCAGCGAATCGAAGTGACGAGACGTCGCGCAGGCGGACTCAGGAGAGCGGCTTGAGCTCCAGAGCATCCGCTCCCGCCGACACGGTCGCGAACGACGTATAGCCGTCTGCCGCCGAGCGCTCGAGCAATGCCTTGAGGTTCTTCGTCCGCCGCTCGAGACGCACCCGTGCGCCGTCGGCGACGAGAGCGGTCTTGTGCGCGACGAGCTCGCCGACCGGGACGTCGGCGTCGTGGATGAGCACGACAGCGCGCGACACGGCATCCGTCTCTGCCGTGACCAGGTCGACGAGACGCTCGAACCCGAGCGAGAAGCCGACGGCGGGCACCTGTTGGCCGAGGAACCGGCCGATCATTCCGTCGTAGCGTCCGCCGCCGCCGAGCGAGTAGCCCACCGAGGGATGCGCGAGTTCGACGATCGTGCCCGTGTAGTAGCCCATGCCACGGACGAGGAACGGGTCGAAGGCCAGAGGGACCTCATCGCTGCCGCGTCCTGCCGCGACCGCTTCGCCGATGCCGACGAGGTGCGCGACGATGTCGTCCGGCGCCGCCTCGGGCAGCGCCTTGCGGATCTGCCGCTCTCCGTAGGGGTGGAACTCCCTGGTCTGCGGACGAGTCAGGAACGCCTCGAACGCATCGACCGCGGTGCCCGTGGCCGAGCGCTCGCGAAGTTCTGCGGCGACGCCCTCAGGACCGATCTTGTCGAGCTTGTCGATCGTGATCAGCACCCCGGGGCGCTCGTCGACCGAGAAGCCGAAGCTCTCCAGCATCCAGTCGAGCACGCGGCGATCGTTGATGCGCACCGTCGCCCCCTCGAGCCCGAGCGCGTCGAGCGCGTCGAGCGAGGCGACCAGCAGCTCCGCTTCGGCCCGCGAGGAGTCGTCGCCGATCACGTCGATGTCGCACTGCACGAACTGCCGGTAGCGCCCCTTCTGCGGGCGCTCGGCGCGCCAGACCGGGCCGATCTGGATGGCACGGAACACGCCGGGGAGCTGTGCGCGGTTGCTCGCGTAGAAGCGGGCCAGCGGGACGGTGAGGTCGTACCGAAGGCCGAGGTCGGCGAGAGCGGCGGGATCGTCCGCAGCCCCGCGGACCGTGTCGGCATCGAGCCCTCGGCGCAGCACGTTGTAGGCGAGCTTCTCGTTGTCGCCGCCGATCCCCGCATGCAGCCGCGAGTACTCCTCGAGCGCCGGTGTCTCGATCTCGTCGAATCCGTGCGAGCGATAGCGGTCGCGGATGACGGAGAGCACCCGCTCACGGCGGGCCTTGTCAGCGGGGAGGATGTCGCGCATGCCGCGCGGCGGGTTCACAGTAGCCACCCGACCATCTTCCCAGGTCGCGCGTCAGTCCTCGGCCCGGCGATCGTCGACGAGGGCGTCCGATGCCGCGCGCAGCAGCCGCACGGCCGTCTCGATGTCGGCGCCGGAAGGAAGCGCGCCCGAAAGGGTCGTCGCCCAGTGCGCACGCAGCCGGGCGAGGTTGGCACTCGACTGCTCCGTGGGGCGCACCACGACTCCCCGCCCGTCCACGCCTTCGTGCACGCGGGTGATCAGGCCCTTGTTCTCGAGCCCGCGCAGCGCGGTGGAGAGATTCGACCTCTGCAGACCGAGGCGAGCGGCGAGGGCGCTCGGAGCACTCTCGCCCTCCCGATCGAGTGCTCTGAGTGCGAGCCGCTCGTTGACCGTCAGCGGGACGACGCCCTCGGTCGGATGCCGGAAGTCGAGCTCTCTTGCGAGAGCCAGCACGACATCGGCGAGGTCGGCCAGCCTCTCCTCGCTCCGCGCCTCCTCGTCGATGCTCACCCGCCCATCGTAGGTCCGATTCGGAAAAGTAGTTCTAGTTCTATTACTATAGACATATTGTGACGACGACTTCCTCTCCCTCGACAGACTCTCTTCCCACGACGAACCGCTCGGCGATCACGGCCGGGCTCCTGGCGATCCTCGCCCTGCTCTCCGCGGTGGCGCCCTTCGCAACCGATCTGTATCTGCCCGCGTTCCCTGTGATGGCCGCGGAGCTCGGCACCGACGCGACCGGGGTGCAGCTCACGCTCACCGCCTTCCTCATCGGCGTCGCGCTGGGGCAGCTCGTGTTCGGCCCGCTCTCGGATCGGGTCGGCCGTCGCCTCCCCCTTCTCATCGGTGCCCTCGTCTTCGTCGCCTCGAGCGTGGCGACCATCTTCGCGCCGACTCTCGAGGTCCTGATCGCGGCTCGCCTGCTGCAGGGGCTGTCGGGGGCCGCGGGGATGGTCCTCGGTCGCGCGGTGATCTCGGACCTCGCGACCGGACCCGCGGTGGCCAGGGCCATGAGCCTCATGATGATCGTCGGCGGCGTCGCCCCCGTCGTGGCTCCCCTGGTCGGCGGGGCGATCACCGCGCCCCTGGGCTGGCGCGGCGTGCTGGCGGTCGTCCTCGGCATCGCGGTGCTCATGCTCGTGGCCGTCTCGTTCGGCATCCGCGAGTCGCTCCCCCGCTCGCGCCGTGAGGAGCTGGCTCTGCTGAAGCGGTCCGCGGGTTCCCCGCTGCGCGCTCTGCTCTCGCGCGACTACATCGGCTACACCCTCACGTTCGCCTTCGCGTTCACCGTGATGATGGCCTACATCTCGGCCTCGCCGTTCCTCTACCAGTCACTCATGGGCGTGAACGAACTGCAGTACGGTCTGCTCTTCGGCGTGAACGCCCTGGCGCTGATGGTATCGAGCGCGGTCTCGGCGAAGCTCGTGGAGCGGGTGCATCCGCGCCGACTCATCGCGATCGGCCTCGGCGGGGTCGCTGTGGGCGCCGTCGGCTTCCTCGTGCTGGCCTTGATCGCGGCGCCCGCCTGGACGCTCGGCGTCGCGGTGTTCCTCGCCGTCGCCTCTCTGGGCACCGTGTTCGGCAACGCGACCGCGCTCGCCCTCGACGCCGTTCCCGGGGCGGCGGGCAGCGCATCCGCGGTGCTCGGCGCGCTGCAGTTCGGACTCGCCGCCGTCGTCTCGCCCCTGGTCAGCATCGGCGGGGAGGACTCGGCTCTGCCCCTGGGCATCGTGATGGTCGTCGCCACCGCGATCTCCGCCGTCGCCTTCCGCATCGCCCGGCGCTAACCGCGCCGCTCGGCCGCCGTCGCGTCCTCCTCGAGCCGCCTCAGGCGCTCGCGGAGGGCGCGCTCCGCGTCCCACCCGCGCTCGCGCGCGTGGGACACGAGCGCGAGCAGCTCTTCCCCCAGCTGCTCTTCGGAGTCGGGCTGACGTGTCATCCGCGCCGCAGGACGAGGTGCGGACTCGCCGACCCGGCCCAGCATCTTCTGAGCGAGCGCGAGCGCCGGCATGCCGCGCGGGATGCCGTCCAACGCACTGCGACGCGTGCGCTTCTCCGCCGCTTTGGCCGCGTTCCAGTGCACGAGGACCTCCTCGGGAGTCGTCGCCACCGCGTCCGCGAAGACATGCGGATGCCGCCGGACCATCTTCTCTGTGAGCGTCGCCGCGACGTCGTCGATGTCGAAGGGCTCGTCGGCGTCCTGCGCGGCGATCGCGGAATGGAACAGCACCTGCCACAGCAGATCGCCCAGCTCCTCACGCAGATCGGCGCGCGTGCCGTTCTCGACGGCGTCGATCACCTCGTGCGACTCCTCGATGAGGTACGGGACGAGGTCGCGATGAGTGATGCGCTGCGACCACACACAGCGTTCACGGACCGCGCGCATGGTCTCGGCCGCCGCGCGCAGCGGATCGACGGCCTGCCGGAGCGGATCGGTCGGTGCGGTCATCGGGGCTCCTTCGCATCAGGAGGTCGCCGCGGCGACCCGTCGGTACCATCCTGCCCTCAGCGACACGAGAACGGCCGAGAGCAGCAGCGCGATTGCGGAGCCGACCAGCACTCCGAGGATCGCCTGGTCCCGGGTACCGGCGTCACCGGCGAACGCGAGGTTCGCGAGCAGCAGCGAGACCGTGAACCCGATCCCCCCGAGCGCCCCCGCCGCGAGGAGGTCGGCGAAGACGAGCGTCGGTGCAGCACCCCGCGGGCGCAGACGCATCGCGAGCCAGCCGAACGCGGCGATCCCCGCGATCTTGCCCACGGGCAGCGCCACGGCTATGCCCCAGAACGCCGGCGACAGCTCACTCGGCGCGACGGCGGGGATCACGACGAACGCCGCGGTGAAGGCGAAGAGCGGGAGGATGCCGCCGTTCACGATCGGTTCGAGGGCATGGCGGATCCGTGCCGCCGGAACCGGTGCCATCACGAGCCCGAGCGCCACTCCGGCGATCGTCGCATGGATGCCGGACGAGGCGACGAGCCCCCAGGCCATGACGCCGACCACGGCCATCGCGATCGCGATCAGCGGGTGGCCGACCGCATGCAGGGCGCGGCTCAGCAACCAGAAGACGACGACGGCTGCGACAGCGAGCAGCAGCGGGACCCACTGCACGTCGTGGGCGAACAGCACGGCGATGAAGACGATGCCGATGATGTCGTCGAGGATCGCCAGGGCCAGCAGGAACACGCGGACATTCGAGGGCAGCCCCCTGCCGAACATCGCGAGCACGCCGAGTGCGAACGCGATATCGGTCGCGGTCGGGATCGGCCAGCCGGTCCCCGTGCTCGGCCCTCCGGCGATCAGCAGGTACGCCGCGATCGGCACGAGCACCCCTCCCGTCGCGGCGACGGCCGGCTGGATCGCTTTGCCGAAGGAGTCGAGCTCGCCGTGCGTGAGCTCGTGGCGCAGTTCGATCGCGACGACGAGGAAGAAGACGGCGAGCAGGCCGTCGGAGATCCAGTGCGACACCGACAGGTCCAGTGCCGTGCCGGGAAGCGCCAGGTGGGTCTCGAGGACACCGGAGACCGCATCGCGCGTCGGCAGGTTGGCCAGGAGCAGTCCGAGCCCCGCAGCGAGGAGCAGCAGGACAGCCGGGAACCGCTGTCCGCGGAGGGGGTTCGCCGAGATGCGCATCGCCTCCATGCTAGGCGCGGCATCCGCACGTCGTCGCCGTACGTCATGCGGAACGGAGACGCCCACGTGTCCGGCTACGCTCGAAGGGTGACCTCCGCACAGCCTTTCCCCGAGCCCACGAACACCGAGGCGATCCGCGTGATCGGACGATTCGAAGCCGGCCAGGGCATTCCCGATGCCATGCGTTCCGACGTCCGCATGCTCGGGTCCCTCCTCGGCCAGGTGCTGCGCGAGTCCGGCGGCGACGACCTCTTCGAGGACGTCGAGCGCCTGCGACTCGCGACCATCCAGGCGTACGACGAGGAGACCTCCGATGCGTTCGGGCGTGCGGCCGCGATCGCCGAGTCGTTCACCGTCGATCGAGCGGACGAGGTCGCCCGAGCGTTCACCTGCTACTTCCACCTCGTCAACCTCGCCGAGGAGCACCAGCGCATCCGCGTGCTCCGGGAACGCGCCGGTCAGCCGGGGCGCGCCGGCGCCACCGACACCGTCGCAGGCGCGTACGCGCAGTTGCGCTCGGAGATCGGCGACGACGAAGCACAGCGCCGTCTCGAGGGGCTGCGGTTCCACCCGGTGTTTACCGCCCACCCGACCGAGGCCCGCCGCCGCGCGGTGTCGTCGAGCATCCGCCGCCTGTCGGAGCTGCTCACCCAGCACGATGCCGCGAGCGAAGGCGGGTCCGAGCAGCGTCGAGCCCGCCGACGGATGCTCGAGGAGATCGACACCCTGTGGCGCACGGCACCGCTGCGTTCGCAGAAGCCCTCGCCCACCGACGAGGTGCGCACCGTCATGGCCGTGTTCGACGAGACGCTGTTCACCACGGTGCCTCACGTCTACCGGCGCATCGACGACGCCCTGCGCGGAGACGAGTCCGGATCGAGCGCGCCGATCATCCCTCCGTTCGTGCGTATCGGCTCCTGGGTCGGCGGCGATCGCGACGGCAACCCGTTCGTCACGGCATCCGTCACCCGCGAGGCATCGCAGATCGCCTCCGACCACGTGCTGCGCGGCCTCGAGAACGCCCTCGAGCGCATCGGCCGCACGCTCACGCTCGATGCGGAGGACACCCCGCCGTCCGCCGGCGTCACCGCGATCTGGGATGCCTTCGCCGCGGACGAGCCCGAGGCGGCCTCCGACCTCGCGAAGCGTTCGCCCGGCGAGCCCTACCGCCGCACCCTCCTCGTGCTCGCCCGCCGCGTGGCGGCGAAGCGCAGGAACGACGAGCGCGGCTACCAGCGACCCGAGGAACTGCTCGACGACCTGCGCACCGTGCAGGCCTCCCTCCTCGACGCGGGTGCGCGTCGTCACGCCTTCGGCGGCGTGCAGCACCTGATCTGGCAGGTGGAGACCTACGGCTTCCACCTCACCGAGCTCGAGGTGCGCCAGCATTCGCAGGTGCACGCGAAGGCGCTCGCCGAGCTCGAGAGCGGGGAGCCGGTCAGTGCGCAGACCGAAGAGGTGCTCGAAGTGTTCCGCGCGATCGCCGAGATCCAGCGCGATCGCGGTCTGCGCGCGGCCGGTCGCTATGTCGTGTCGTTCACGCAGGCGGCCTCCGACCTCGCGAACGTGCACCGCCTCGCCCGTCATGCACTCGGCGACGATGCCCCGGTACTGGACGTGGTGCCGCTGTTCGAGACCTTCGCCGACCTGCAGGCCGCGCCCGCGATCCTCGCCGAGGCCGTGACGTTCCCCGAGTTCCAGGCGCGCATGGCCGACACCGGCAACCGCCTGGAGGTCATGCTCGGTTACTCCGACTCCTCGAAGGACGTCGGTCCCGTCGCCGCGAACCTCGCTCTCTACGAGGCGCAGGAGAAGATCGCCCTCTGGGCCAAGGACTCCGGCATCGTGCTGACCCTGTTCCATGGCCGCGGCGGCGCGCTCGGCCGCGGCGGAGGTCCCGCGAACTCGGCGATCCTCGCGCAGCCGCCGCACTCGGTCGACGGTCGCTTCAAGCTCACCGAGCAGGGTGAGGTCATCTTCGCCCGCTACGGCGAGCCGGCCATCGCGATGCGCCACATCGATCAGGTCGCCGCGGCGACGCTGCTCGCCTCGTCCCCGACCGTCGAGAACCGCACCAGCGGCGCGGCCGCCCGCTACGCGGAGATCGCCGCGATCATGGACCGGTCGTCGCGTGAGCGCTTCTTCTCGCTGGTGAAGGCCGAGGGCTTCGCCCCGTGGTTCGCCACGGTGACGCCGATGGAGGAGATCGGACTCCTCGCCCTCGGATCCCGGCCCGCCCGGCGCGGCCTGTCGGTCGAGTCGCTCGAGGATCTCCGCGCGATCCCGTGGGTGTTCGCCTGGACCCAGGCCCGCATCAACCTCGCGGGCTGGTTCGGTCTGGGCACCGCACTCGAGGCCGTCGGCGACGAGGCCCTGCTCGCCGAGGCGTACCGCGAATGGCCGCTGCTGCAGACGATGGTCGATAACGTCGCCATGAGTCTCGCGAAGACGGACGAGCGGATCGCCCGCGAGTACCTCGCACTCGGCGACCGCGACGACCTCGCCCAGCTCGTGCTCGACGAGCTCGCTCTCACCCGGCAGTGGGTCGTCCGGCTCACCGGCGGCGAGGGCCTGCTCGTGAACAAGCCCGTCCTGCAGCGCGCCGTCCAGCTGCGCAGCCCCTACGTCGACGCGCTCTCGCTGCTGCAGCTTCGGGCCCTGCGTGCACTGCGCGCGCCGGAGACGGCCACGGGTTCGGGCTCGGAGGAGGAACAGCGTCGACTGCTGCTCCTCTCGGTCAGCGGCGTCGCCGCCGGACTGCAGAACACCGGGTGAGCGCGAGCGTCGCGTGACCGCAACGGCTCATCGAGCCGGCAGGTAGAGTGTGTCTTTCGCCCGATCCGGCGAGCTCTCACGCGACACGATCGCTGTTCCCTTCATCCCCCATGTCAGAAAGCACACGCGTGACTGATCTTTCCGCCGACTTCCACCCCCTGAGCGACCTGGCGCAGCCGGTCTTCGACACGGTCCTGGCCGTCAACCCGAACGAGCCCGAGTACCACCAGGCCGTGCACGAGGTGCTGCACTCGATCGGCCCCGTGCTCGAGCGTCGCTCGGACTATGCCGACAACGGCATCCTCGAACGGCTCGTCGAGCCCGAGCGCCAGATCCTGTTCCGGGTGCCGTGGATCGACGACTCCGGAAAGCTGCAGGTCAACCGCGGCTACCGGGTGCAGTACAACTCGGCACTCGGCCCGTACAAGGGCGGCCTGCGCTTCCACCCCTCGGTGAACATCTCGATCATCAAGTTCCTCGGATTCGAGCAGATCTTCAAGAACGCGCTCACCGGTCAGGGCATCGGCGGCGGCAAGGGCGGCTCGAACTTCGACCCGCACGGCAAGAGCGACGCCGAGGTCATGCGCTTCTGCCAATCGTTCATCGGCGAGCTCTACCGCCACATCGGTGAGCACACCGACGTGCCTGCGGGTGACATCGGTGTCGGCGGCCGCGAGATCGGCTACATGTTCGGCATGTACCGCAAGATCACCAACCGTCACGAGTCCGGCATCCTCACTGGCAAGGGCATCGGCTGGGGTGGAGCGCAGGTGCGCACCGAGGCCACCGGATACGGGGCCGTGTTCTTCGTGCAGGAGATGCTGGCCGTGCACGGCGAGAGCCTCGAGGGCAAGCGCGTCGCCGTCTCGGGTTCGGGCAACGTCGCGATCTACGCGATCGAGAAGGCCACCCAGCTCGGCGCCACCGCCGTCACGGCATCCGACTCCTCCGGCTATGTCGTCGACGACGCGGGTATCGATCTCGGGTTGCTCCGCCAGATCAAGGAGGTCGAGCGCGCTCGGATCGTCGAGTACGCGAAGCGCCGCCCGAGCGCGCGGTTCGTCGAAGGCGGCACCGTGTGGGAGGTGCCGGTCGACATCGCGGTGCCCGCCGCCACCCAGAACGAGCTCGACGGCGACTCGGCGCGCGCTCTCATCGCGAACGGCGTCCGCGCCGTCGCCGAGGGCGCCAACATGCCGTCGACCCCCGAGGCCGTGGAGGCCTTCCAGCAGGCCGGAGTGCTCTTCGCTCCAGGCAAGGCCGCCAACGCCGGCGGAGTCGCGACCTCTGCGCTCGAGATGAGCCAGAACGCCTCGCGTCAGCGTTGGGCCTTCGCCGAGAGCGAGCAGAAGCTGCGCGACATCATGGCCGACATCCACAGCGCGTCGTTCGAGGCCGCGGAACGCTACGGCGTCGAGGGCGACTACGTCGCCGGCGCGAACATCGCCGGCTTCGAGCGCGTCGCCGATGCGATGCTCGCCCAGGGCGTCATCTGATCCGACCGGATCGCACGACGGCGGCCTCCCTGCATGCGCAGGGAGGCCGCCGTCGTCATGCGGGAGGCCGTCAGCTCTCGTCGATCGGCACCTTGATGACCTTGTTGTACCCGGTCACCGCCTGGTTCTCGTCGAACGCGACGACCTTCTGCTGGAAGCCCTTCGTGATCACCGCGAGGTAGATCACGCCGAGGACGGTCCAGGTGATGCCTCCGATGAGCGCATCCGGGTGCAGGTTGACCCAGAGCAGGCCGGTCAGCAGCATTCCGATCGCCGGCATCACGATGTAGTTGAAGATGTCCCGAGGCGTGTGGCGGCGCCCCTTGCGGATGGCGAACCAGGCGAACACCGAGATGTTCACGAAGGTGAACGCGATCAGGGCACCGTAGTTGATCCAGGCGGCGATGAGCTCGAGGGTGAACGGGATCGCGAGCAGGCAGATGGCCCCGACGAGCACGATGTTGAACGTCGGGGTGTGCGTGCGCGGGTTGATGTAGCCGAACACCTTCTGCGGCAGCACGTTGTTGCGGCCCATGACCAGCAGCATCCGCGAGACGGAGGCGTGCGAGGCGAGGCCGGAGGCGAGCGTCGCGCAGAACCCGGCGGCGGTGAGCACCGCCATCAGCACGTCGCCGCCGACGAGCTGACCGATGATCGGCAGGGTCGAGTCCTCGACGAACTGCATGTCGCCACCCGGCGCGAACTCGTTCCAGTCGGGGAACCGCAACTGCGAGACGTACGAGGCGACGAGGAAGATGCCACCGCCGATGAGCACGGTGAGCAGGATCGCCTTCGGCATGATCTTCGGGTCCTTCGCCTCCTCCGCATACATCGTGACGGCGTCGAACCCGATGAACGAGAAGCAGACGATCGTGGCGCCCATGAGAACGGCGCCCATGGTGACCCCGTCATGCAGGAACGGAGCCGCCGAGATCGCGGTCGCTGCGCCCTCCCCCTGGCCGAGCTGGGCCACGACCAGGACGACGAACACGATCATGACGATGATCGAGAACACGAGCAGGATCATGTTGAGGTTCGACGTGCCACGCATCGTGAGGTAGATGACCGACGTCACGAGGATGCAGTAGAGCACGACCCAGATCCAGCCCGGGATGTCGGGGAACATGGCTTCCAGGTAGCTGCGGATGATCAAGCAGTTCACCATCGGCAGCAGCACGTAGTCGATGAGCGAAGTCCACCCGACCATGAATCCGACGTTCGGGTGGATCGATTCGCGCACGTAGGTGTACGCGGAACCCGCACTCGGGATCGCTGCCGAGATCTTGCCGTAGCTGATGGCCGTGAAGACCATGACGATCAGCGCCACGAAGTAGGCGGCGGGCACGGCGTTGTCGGTGTCGCGCGCCACCATGCCGAACGTGTCGAACACGACTGTCGGGGTCATGTACCCCAGGCCGAGGCCGACGATCGCCCACAGGCCGAGGTTGCGCTTGAGGGTTCCACCCCCCTGGGCGAGCGGCTTGGTCTTCATCGTCATCTGTCTGCTCCTCCGCGGACCACGAAAGGGTCGGATCTCTGATCGCCCGACGTTGTCGAACAGTATGTACCCCGAGTAATCCCTAGGACTAGACCCAAATCTGATTCGAAATGCGCATTTAACACGAACGTTCGATACGCGATTCGAAGATTCCGGCGTATCACCAGCCTTCGGACAGCACCCAATCCAGCATCCGCACGACATGATCGGCGCTCTCGGGGGTCAGACACAGCGGCGGCTTGATCTTCAGAACGTTCGAGCGCTCGGAGGTCGTCAGCACGATGACTCCGAGTTCGCGCAGACGCTCGCAGATCGCTGCGGCTTCGGCGGCGGCGGGTTCGAGTGTGTCCTGGTCACGGACGAGCTCCACCCCGAGATAGAGACCGGCGCCGTGAACGGGGCCGACGAGCGGATGCCGCGTCGTCAGCTCCCGCAGGCCGTTCGCGAGACGCTCACCGACCACGAGGGCGTTGCGCTGCAGGTCGTCCTCGACCATGGCGTCGAGCACCGCGATCCCGACCCGGCAGCTGACCGTGCTGCCTCCTGCCGACGAGAAGAACTGTCCCTGAGTCGCCAGAGCATCCGCGATGCGCTTCGTGGTGATGACGCCGCCGATCGGGTAGCCGTTCCCCATCGGCTTCGCGATCGTGACGATGTCGGGGATCACCCCCGACACCTCGAAGCCCCAGAACGACGACCCCACCCTGCCGAATCCGACCTGCACCTCATCCGCGATGCACAGACCGCCTGCGGCCCGGATGCGCTCGTACGCGCCCGGCAGGTAGCCGTCCGCGAGGAGCACTCCCCCGGCGTTCCCGAGGATCGACTCGCACAGGAAGGCGGCGATCTCGCGCCCGTCCGCAGTGAGACCGGCGATGTCGTCGTCGAGATCCGCGAGGTAGCGATCCGCGGCCCCCTCTCCGCGGTGGGTGCCGCGATAGGCGTTCGGCACATCGGCGACGTGCACCCAGTCGGGCCGGGTCTCGAGAGCATACGGATTGTCATAGGCGCTCGTCGTGACCGCATCGCTCGCCATCGTCCAACCGTGGTACGCCTCGCGGAGCGAGACCACGGTGCGGCGACCGGTCGCGGCCTGCGCGAGTCGAATGGCGAGATCGACGGCCTCCGAGCCGCTGTTCACCAGCAGCACGGTGTCGAAACCGCTGCCCTCCGGCATCAGCGCGAGCAGACGCTCGCTGTATTCGGCGAGGTCGCGGAAGAGGAAGCGAGAGTTCGTCCCGAGCGTGCGCAACTGCCGGTTCGCGGCGTCGGCGACTTTCGGATGACTGTGTCCGAGCCCTGCGACGTTGTTGACCATGTCGATGTAGGCGCGGCCGGTGGTGTCGACGAGATGATGTCGCCAGCCGCGCTCGATCTCGGGCGGGCGCTCGTAGTAGCGCTCCTGCGCCGAGGCGAACAACCGCTCGCGTCGCCGCTGCTCCTCCGCCGCGTGATCGCGTTGACCCCGCGACTCGAGGCCGAGCATTGGGGCAGGATCGGCGGTGAGCCGCGCCCAGGCGGCGACCCGTTCGGGCTCGACGAGCTGGGCCGCGCTGCCTGTCGCGGCCGGAGCATCCGTCCGACGGATACCGACGGCGATCGTGCGGATGCCGTCAGAGGCGGGCACCGATCCGATCCCCTCGCCCGGCTCGACCACCCGCCCGACCTGTGCCGCTCCCGCTCCGTCTGCCGCGGCGTCTGCGGCGACACCGCGGATCTCGATCGTCCACGCGTCGTCGACGATCACGCGGACGCCGTCCGAGGTCGGCTGCACACGGCCCGCATGCGGAGAAGCGACCGGCATCCGTCCCCCCGCGCGGAAGTGGATCTCGGTCTCGACCGGCCACGTCGGCGCGGCCGTGGCGCTGTCGATCTCGGCTCGACTCAGGCGGAACGCACCGTAAGGGAGGACGACCGCTGCGGCGCCGTCGTCGAGAGCCGTGCGCACGAGCCCCGCCTCGGCATCCGACGACAGCCACAGACCCTCGTCGAGGGCCGGTGATTCGACGCCGAGGTCGAGGACGGTCACAGGGCCGTCCAGTCCGGGCAGCAGCGGGCCGAGCGGCGCGGCATCTCGGGCGGAGGCGAACGGCGCGGCCGTCGCATCGACGCCGAGGCGGTCAAGCACCGCCTCGGTCATCTCCCCGAGGGGCAGCAGCGTCGCGGCGTCGAAGATCGTCTGCTCTGTCGCGATGCGTTCGCGCGCATAGTCGTTGTCGCCGTCGATCTCGAGCTGTCGCCAGCCGCTCGCGACGAGCAGCGAGGCGCGCAGCACGACGAGCGGCCACACCGCCCGCGCCTCGGCGTCGCTGAGCGGTGCATCCGCGTGGAATGCGGCGATCGTCTCGAGCACGCGGAGGGGGCGGTCCGGCTCGTGATGCAGCATCGACGAGACGCAGACGGCGAGCTCCGCGACCCGCCATCCCAGGCCCAGATCACCGAGATCGAGCACGGTCCGCGGGTGCAGTCGCGAATCGCTGCCGCGCACCCCGGTGACGTTGTCGTCGGTGAGGTCGCCGTGGATGGGCTGCACCGGAAGCGCGGACTCCACGGCGGCGATCACCGCCTGGGCATCGTCGGCCGCGGAGCGCACGCGAGCCCTGAGCTCGGCATCCGTGATCGCGTTCTCCAGCGCGAGCGTCTCGTCATGGGCGACGCGCATGTCCCACATCTGCGGGCGGTCGAGCCCCGGATGCTCGAGGTGCGACAGCGCGTTGACGGATGCCGCAGCGAGCGTGCCGAAATCGGCGAGCACCGCGGGAGCGAAGTACCCGGCGTCGACCATCGGCTCCCCCTCGGCGAACTGGCTGCGCCGGACGGCGAATCCTCGCCAGCGCTGCGTCAGCTCCCCGTCGAGACCGGGGAGGACGGCGGGGACCGAGACGCCGGCACGTCGGTAGGCGTCGAGGGCCGTGTGCTGGGCATCACGGGCCTCGTCGCCGAAGACCGGGTTGTCGACACGCAGCACGCTGCGGGCGCCGTCCAGCTCGATGAGCACGAAGTTGCGGTCCTGGTTGCTGCCCAGCTCGCGCGCGACGGCCTCGAGTCCATAGCACTCCCGCGCGATGGTGGCGGCGTCCGCCTCATCGACGTCCGGACGGACCAGGCCGCCTCCCTGTTCAGCGCTCATCGGCGCCTCCGATCCTCGTGTCGTGGGCATGGCGTGCGAGAGAGCTGCCGTACCGTTCGGTGAGCTGCACCATCAGGTCGGGGGTGTCGCGGTCGACGCCGAAGACGTGGCCGGGAAAGTCCAGCTCAGGCTGTGCGGCGGCGATCTCCTCATCACGATCGGGCGAGAGCAGACGCACCGGATCTCCGACCGCGACCCAGCCGATCGGGACGACCGTGCCCGCGGGCAGCACGGCCCTACGATGCACGATCGCGTTCACCCGCACCTCGCAGCGCTCGCCGATCACCGCGCCGTTGAAGACGCGGGCACCGGAGGCGAGGAACACCTCGTCACCGACCGTGGCTCCGGCGACGCTCGCGAGAGTGCCGATGAGGGTGTGCGATCCGATGTGCACCGCGTTGGCCGCGGTCGCACGTATCAGCGCGTTCTCCATCACGATCGCATGGTCGCCGATCGTGATGGGGCCGCCCTCGGCGGTGATCACGGCGCCGTGCAGGATCTGGCAGTTCGCACCGATCTCCACATCGCCCGAGATGACGGCGGTGGGAGCGATGACGGCGGTGTCATGGATCCGGGGCCGAGCCCCCAGGTGCTCGTACAGCATGCGGCCAGACTAGTGGGGCCGCCCGCTCCAGGCGCAGCATCCGCCCCCGGCGGGGGTCGCGGGGTCTCCCGATCGCGGCTCGACACGGAACCCGGCGTGTGCGGGGTGGCGGGGCGCGACGCGCGGGGTGCGCACTGGAGGGCGCGCGGGTTCGAACGACCGGCGGATGCCGCGGACGCCCTATCCGGCGGCATCCGCCGATCGATCAGTCCTCTTCGTGCTTCAGCGCGAGGCCGATCGCGAAGAAGGTCGGGGCCCACTCGCCGACGAAAAGACCCCAACGGTCGGACTGCGCCTTGGGGTCGTCGGCCTTGCGGGAGATCATCCATGACAGGAAGGAGATCCCGATGGAGATGAAGCCCGCGGTGTAGGCGTGGCTGCTGCGCACGCCCCACCCCGCCAGCAGCCGCAGCGGGTTCCACGCCGTCAGCTCCGCGGCTTTCCTGATCTGCTTCTTCGTGTTCATCGACATCGTCAGCTCCTCACGCGGCCGCGTCGCAGCATCCCGAAGATCACGGTCCCGATGAACAGGATGATCCCGATGATCGCCAGCCAGAACAGGCCCTTGACGACGAATCCGAGAACCGAGACCCCGGCCCAGATGACCAGGAGGATGATCAGCAGCGTCCACATGCCGTCAGCCTGGCGCGGCGCGGCGGGGTGTCCCACCCCGTTGACGCGCAACAGTCGCTGAGCTATTGCGCAGCCACCGGCTCCGGGAACAGCGCGGTGAAGAGCTGGCCGACCCATTCGAGAAGTGCCGTGTCCGCGAGCGGCTCGAGGCCGACGCCCACGGCGGCCGGCACGGTCGGCATCGGCACGACGAGCGCGTCTCCCCCGCCCACGAGCTTCGCCTTCGGATACAGCCGCTGCATGCGCACCTTGATCGAGTCTTCGAGTCGGGCCGGCGCGATCCGCAGGTTCGAGCCCATCGTCACCACGTCGGTGAGCCCCGCCCTGGCGGCACGGCGGCGCAGGCGCGCGATCGCGATGAGACCCTCGACCTCCTCGGGCAGGGCACCGTAGCGGTCGACGAGTTCGGCGATCACCAGGTCGATCGCCTCATCCTTGGCGGTCGCCGCCGACGCTGCCGAGAGCTTCTGATACGCCTCGAGGCGCAGACGCTCGCTGTCGATGTAGGTCTCGGGGATGCGCGCGTCGAGAGGCAGCTCCAGCCGCAGCTCCTGACCGCTCTCGACCTCTTCGCCGCGGAAGGTCGACACGGCTTCTCCGATCATGCGCAGGTAGAGGTCGAACCCGACTCCGGCGATGTGCCCGGCCTGCTCGGCACCCAGCATGTTGCCCGCGCCGCGGAGTTCGAGGTCTTTCAGCGCGACCTGCATGCCCGATCCGAGATCGTTGTTCACCGCGATCGTCTGCAGGCGGTCGGCCGCGGTCTCGCTGAGCGGCTTGACGTCGTCGTAGAGGAAGTACGCATAGGCGCGCTCGCGTCCTCGCCCGACACGGCCTCGGAGCTGGTGCAACTGGCTGAGTCCGTACTTGTCGGCGCGGTCGATGATGATCGTGTTCGCGTTCGAGATGTCGAGCCCGGTCTCGATGATCGTCGTCGAGACGAGCACGTCGAACTTGCGCTCCCAGAAATCGTCGACGACCTGCTCGAGCTGGTGCTCGCCCATCTGCCCGTGCGCGACCGCGATGCGCGCCTCAGGTACGAGCTCCGCGAGTTCCGCGGCGACCCGCTGGATCGACTGCACCCTGTTGTGCACGAAGAACACCTGTCCCTCGCGCAGGATCTCACGACGGATCGCGGCGGCGATCTGCTTGTCGCTGCGCGGCCCGACGAAAGAGAGGATCGGATGCCGGTCCTCCGGCGGCGTCGCGAGCGTCGACATCTCACGGATGCCGGTCACCGCCATCTCGAGCGTCCTCGGGATCGGTGTCGCGCTCATGGCGAGGATGTCGACGTTCGTCTTCATCTTCTTCAGGGCGTCCTTGTGCTCGACGCCGAAGCGCTGCTCCTCGTCGATGATCATGAGCCCGAGGTCCTTGAACATGACCTGGTCGGTGAGGATCCGGTGCGTGCCGATGACCATGTCGACCGTGCCGTCGAGCAGCCCCGCGAGCGTGAGCCGCGCCTCTTTGTCGGTCTGGAACCGTGACAGCGGACGCACCTTCACCGGGAAGCCGGCGAAGCGCTCGGTGAACGTCTCGAGATGCTGTTTGACGAGCAGCGTCGTGGGCACGAGCATGGCGACCTGCTTGCCGTCCTGGATCGCCTTGAACGCCGCGCGCACGGCGACCTCGGTCTTGCCGAAGCCCACGTCACCGCTCAGCAGCCGGTCCATGGGGATCGGACGCTCCATGTCCGCTTTGATCTCATCGATCGTCTGCAGCTGATCCTGCGTCTCAGCGAACGGGAACGCCTCTTCGAGCTCGCGCTGCCAAGGGGTGTCCGGGCCGAACGCGTAGCCCTTGGCGCTCATGCGCGCCGAGTAGAGCTTCACCAGCTCGACCGCGATGTCGCGGACCGCCTTGCGGGCCTTGCCCTTGGCCGCAGCCCAATCGCTGCCGCCCATCTTCGACAGCGTCGGAGCCTCGCCGCCGACGTACTTGGACAGCGAGTCGAGCTGGTCGGTGGGGACGAAGAGCTTGTCCCCCGGGTAACCGCGCTTCGACGGCGCGTACTCGAGCACCAGGTAGTCGCGCACGGACTTCGTCGCGTTGCGTCCCCCCGTGGACACCTCGCGCTGCGTCATCTCGACGAACCTGCCGATACCGTGCGTGGAGTGCACGACGAAGTCACCGGGCTTCAGCTGCAGCGGGTCGACGACGTTCTTGCGCCGCGAGGCGAGCTTCTTGACGACGCGCTGATCGCCGCCGATCGTGCGGCCGTAGAACTCGTTGTCGGTGAGCACCGCGAGCTTCGCGTCCGGTACCTGGAATCCGGCCTCGAGAGAGCCGGTCGTCAGCGTCGCCACCCCGGCATCCGGTGCGTCGACGAGATCGGCGACGATGCGCGCACCGATCCCCCGCTCGGACAGCACGTCGCGCGCGCGATCGACGAGTCCGGGGCCCGCGGCCACGATCACGACGCGCCACCCGTCGGCGACCCTGCCGTCGACGAAGGAGATCGCGCCGTCGACGTTGCCGTGGAACGACGGGATGACGGCCGCATCGGAGGCGTCGACGTCGGCGTCGCCGATGGAGAACGGACTCAGCCGCCAGACGACGCCTCCGCGGTCGTGCACCGCCTCGCGGAAGCGCGCGATCGTGAGGAAGTCGCCCGCGCCGAGATCGATGGGCGCCGAGGCCCCCGATGTGGCGGCGCTCCACGCGGCGTCGAGGAACTCGCGGTTCGTGTCGCCCAGGGTGATCGCGCGCGCGGTCGATCGTTCAGGGTCGACGACCGCCGCCGCACTGCCCTCGGGGAAGTACTCGGCCAGGGAGACGAGGGGGCCGGCGACCGCGGGAAGAAGTGACTCCATGCCCTCGACCGGGATCCCCTCGGCCATCTTCTCCAGCATCCCGGCGATCGCGGGGAACGCGTCCTTCAGAGCGCGCGCCTTGTCGCGCACCTCCGGGGTCAGCAGCAGCTCGCGGCTGGGCGGCAGATCGACGAGGTCGATATCTCCGGGCAGCGAGCGCTGGTCGGCGACCGAGAACGCGCGGATCTGATCGACCTCGTCGCCGAAGAACTCGACGCGGAACGGGTGCTCCGAGATCGGCGGGAACACGTCGAGGATGCCGCCGCGCACGGCGAACTCGCCGCGCCGCGACACCATGTCCACCCGGGAGTATGCGCGCTCGACGAGCTGCGCCGCGACGGTGTCGAGCTCATGCCCTCGTCCGCCGACTCTCAGTTCGAGCGGCTCGATGTCGCCGAGGTTGCCGGCGATGGGCTGCAGCGCGGACCGCACCGAGGCGACGACGACGAGGGGATGCTCGCCCGACCAGCTCGTGACGCGGCGAAGAGTCTGCAACCGCTGACCGACCGTGTCGGGGCTCGGACTCAGCCGCTCGTGCGGCAGGGTCTCCCACGCCGGGAAGGTCAGCACCTCGGCATCGGGCAGATAGGCGGCGAGCGCCTGCGCAAGGCTCTCGGCTCGGCGCCCGGTGGGGACGACGGCGAGCAGCGCCGCAGGATGGCCGTCTGCGGCGCGCCTCGCGAGCAGGCCGGCGAGCGCAGGCGCATCGAGTCCGTCGACGAGGCCGAGGTCGGCGTCGGTCCGCGCCCAGGAGAGGGCGTCGCGGTACAGAGACGCCTCTTCCAAGGCGCGCAGAATCCCCGGAACAGTCACCGGTCAAGCCTATCCGCAGCCTCGGACATCGAGACCTGCCGGGAAAGCGGGTGGCCCTACAGTGGACGGATGGAACCGGTCACTCTGACGACACCGCGACTGACCCTGCACGCGCCGAGCGCAGCGGATGTGGACGCGATCGAGCGTGCGTGCCAGGATCCGGAGATCGCTCGGTGGACCACCGTCCCGAGCCCCTACGGACGAACGGATGCCGAGGAGTACGTCCGCCTCGTCGGCGAGTGGTGGGCCGAGGGAAGCCAGACCGTCTGGTGCGCCTACCGCGAAGGAGAGCTCATCGCGTCGATCGGGCTCCACGGCATCACGTCACACCACGCCGGTGGCGAGGCCGAACTGGGCTTCTGGGTGGCGGCGGATGCCCGCGGTCACGGCTACCTGACCGAAGCGGCGCGGGCCGTGGTCGACTGGGCGTTCTCCGAGCTCGGGCTCGCGCGGATCACGTGGCGCGCGCTCGTCGGCAACATCCCGTCGGCCCGTGCCGCGCGGGCGCTCGGCTTCCGCTACGAGGGGCTCCTCCGACAGGGCTTCACGAGCCCGCGGATCCGGCACGACGGCTGGATCGGCGGCCTCCTGGCGACCGATGATCGAAAACCGGTCGCCTGGCAGGTGCTCGATGAAGTCGACGTCTGACCGACAGCCGATGACAGTGTCCGTGGCCGGTGGCAGGATGAACCCATGCCGGAGATGCCGGAAGTCCAGGGCCTGACCAGATTCCTCGACGAGCGCACCGCAGGTCGCACGGTCGAACGCGCGACCGTGGCGTCGATCGCCGCACTCAAGACCTACGATCCCCCGATCCATGCGCTCCACGGCGCCGCGATCACGGGCGCAAGGAGACTCGGCAAGTTCGTCGTGCTGTCGTTCGGTGAGGAGTTGCATCTCGTCTTCCACCTCGCCAAGGCCGGTTGGCTGCGCTGGTACGAGACGCTGCCCACCACCCTGATCAAGCCGGGCAAGTCTCCGATCGCGCTTCGCGTGGCGCTCGATGACGGAAGCGGCTTCGATCTCACCGAGGCGGGCACGAAGAAGTCGCTGGCGGTCTACGTCGTCCGCGACCTCGCAGACGTGCCCGGCATCGCGCGGCTGGGTCCCGATCCGCTCGACGACGGCTTCACACGCGACGTCTTCGCGGGGCTGCTCATCGATCGGCGCATGCAGATCAAGGGGCTGCTGCGCGATCAGGCCGTGATCGCAGGCATCGGCAATGCCTACTCCGACGAGATCCTGCACGCGGCCCGCATGTCTCCCTATGCGATCGCGGGAAAGCTCGACGACGAGGAGGTCGATCGGCTGTATGCCGCGATCCACGCGACCCTCACGGATGCCGTGACCGCTGCGTCCGGCAAACCACCGGCCGACCTGAAGGACGCCAAGCGCCGAGGGATGCAGGTGCACGCCCGTCGCGGGGAGGCATGCCCCGTATGCGGAGACACCGTGCGGAGCGTCTTCTTCGCCGACCGCTCGCTCGAGTACTGCCCGACCTGCCAGACCGGCGGCAAGGTGCTCGCCGATCGACGACTCTCACGGCTGCTGAAATGACCGCGTCATGCGTCGTTGCATGTCGCGGAATGAAATGCGCTCCGACGCGTTGACTACACTCAGATCAACACACGTGCTCCGGGGTCGGTGGGAATCCGAACCGGCGGTGACAGTCCGCGAGCGTCTCGGCGAAGCCGAGATGCCGATCCGGTGGAATTCCGGTACCGACGGTGATGCGAGAGACATCTCGCTAGTCCGGAAGGGAGGCAGCACGGGGCGCAGCAGTGCGTCCTTCGTGACCTCCTCCCTCCCACATCGATGATGCCGGAGCCTCGAAGGAGGACGACGGATGGCAGTGAACGAGGCGGAGCGCCAGGCGATGAGCCGCGCGCTCGCACTCGCGACGAACGGGCCGCGCGGAGTGAACCCGCAGGTCGGAGCGGTCATCCTCTCCTCCGACGGCGAGGTGCTGGCCGAGGGCTGGCACCGCGGCTCCGGCACTCCGCACGCCGAGGTGGACGCGCTGTCGAAGCTCGCCCCCGGCGCAGCGCAGGGCGCTACCGCCGTCGTCACCCTGGAACCCTGCAATCACACCGGGCGCACCGGTCCCTGCGCAGTCGCCCTGATCGACGCGGGCATCGCGCGCGTGGTCTATGCGCTCGATGATCCGGGAGCGGTCTCCGGCGGAGGCGCCGAGCGCCTGCGGGCGGCCGGCGTCGACGTCGAATCCGGTGAACAGCGGGATGCCGCGTACGCACTCATCTCCGGCTGGCTCACCGCCCAGCGCCTCGGCCGCCCGCATGTCACCGTCAAGTGGGCGCAGAGCCTCGACGGACGCGCCGCGGCAGCCGATGGCACGAGCCAGTGGATCACCGGGCCTGGGGCCAGGGCCGACGTGCACCGCCGACGCGCCGAAGCCGACGCCATCGTGGTGGGCACCGGAACCGTGCTCGCCGACGATCCCGCCCTCACGGCGCGCGACGGCGACGCGCTCCACGCCCACCAGCCGATCCCCGTCGTGATCGGCGCGCGCGAGACGCCCGCGGACGCGGCCGTGCGTCGGCATCCGCACGCTCCGCTCTTCTACGCGACGCACGATCTGCCGAGCATCGTCGCCGATCTGCACACGAAGGGCGTCCAGAGCCTTTTCGTCGAGGGCGGGCCGACGCTCGCGAGCGCGTTCATCGCCGCCGGCCTGGCGGACCGCGTGCTCGCCTACCTCGCGCCCGTTCTGCTCGGCGGCGACCGCCTCGCCCTCACCGACATCGGCGTGCCGACGATCGATGCCGCTCGGCGGCTGACCGTCGACGAATGGGTGCCGCTCGGCGCCGACCTGCTCGCCGTCGCACGTCCCGCCGAGAAGACCCCTGAAGAAGGAGACGCCTGATGTTCACCGGAATCATCGAGGAGATCGGAGAGATCACCGCGATCGCCCCATCAGGCGACGGATGGCGGCTCACGGTGCGCGCGCCGAGGGCGGCAGCGGATGCCGTGCACGGCGAGTCCATCGCGGTCTCGGGTGTGTGCCTCACGGTCGTCGGGTCCACGGAGGACACGTTCGACGCCGACGTCATGAAGCAGACGCTCGACGTCGCGGCCCTCGGCGGAGCATCCGTCGGGACCCGCGTGAACATCGAGAAGGCGATGCCGGTCGGCGCCCGTCTGGGCGGTCACATCGTCCAGGGCCATGTCGACGGGGTCGGCTCGGTCGTCGATGTGCGCCCCGGCGCCGAGTGGAGCGTGCTGCGCATCTCGCTGCCCGCCGACCTCGCGCCCCTCGTGGTCGACAAGGGGTCGATCTCGGTCGACGGCACCTCTCTCACGGTCAGCGCGGTGAGCGAACCCTCCGCCTCCGAGCCGTGGTTCGAGGTCTCGCTCATCCCCGAGACACTGGCGGCGACCACGCTCGGCGGTCGGGCCGTGGGAGACCGCGTCAACCTCGAGACCGATATCCTCGCCCGGCACGTCGAGCGCCTGCTCGCGTTCCGCGGGAACGACACCGCAACGGAAGGAGGCTCACGATGAGCCTGTCCACCATCTCCGACGCCCTCGAGGCGCTGCGCGCCGGCCGACCGGTGCTCGTGGCCGACGACGAGAACCGCGAGAACGAGGGCGATGTGATCCTCTCGGCGGAGCTCGCGACCCCCGAGTGGGTCGCATGGACCGTGCGCTGGTCGTCAGGATTCATCTGCGCGCCCATGCCCACGGACCTGGCCGACAGCCTCAACCTGCAGCCGATGGTCGCCGCGAGCGAGGACGCCCGCTCGACCGCGTACACCGTGAGCGTCGACGCCGCGCATGGCGTCACGACCGGGATCAGCGCGCACGACCGGGCCCACACGCTGAACGTGCTGGCGAACCCCGAGTCGGTGCCGACCGACCTCATCCGGCCGGGGCACGTGCTGCCGTTGCGTGCCGTCGACGGCGGCGTGCGCGAGCGCAGCGGCCACACCGAGGCCGCGGTGGACCTGATGAAGCTCGCGGGTCTGCGTCCGGTCGGAGCGATCGCCGAGGTCGTCGCCGAGGACGGCAGCATGATGCGCCTGCCGGGGCTCATCGGGCTCGGTGCCCGCGACGGCGTGCCGGTGATCACGATCGAGCAGCTCATCGCCCACCTCAACGAGATCGACCCGCAGGGCGCCGTCGCCACGGCGAGTCGCCGCGTGAGCCTGCGAGCCGACGCCACCGTGCCGACCTCGCACGGCACGTTCCGATTCCTCGCGTACAAGGATCGCGTGAGCGGCACCGACCACATCGCGGTCGTGAAGGGCGAGCCCGGCGAGACCGCGCTCGTTCGCGTGCATTCGGAGTGCCTCACCGGCGAGGCGTTCGGCTCGCTCAAGTGCGAGTGCGGCCCGCAGCTCGATGCCGCTCTCGACGCGATCGAGCAGGACGGCGGGATCGTCATCTACATGCGCGGGCACGAGGGTCGCGGCATCGGCCTGATCAACAAGCTGCGCGCTTACAGCCTGCAGGAGGAGGGGCTCGACACGGTCGACGCCAACCTCGCTCTCGGACTGCCGGCCGATGCCCGCGAGTACGCGGCTGCAGCCGGCATCCTCACCGACCTCGGGGTGTCGAAGGTCAGGCTGCTGACGAACAACACCGACAAGGTCGCGCAGCTGCGCGAACTCGGGCTCGACGTCGTCGAGCAGGTCCCCCTGATCGTGGGAGTCGGGCCGAACAACCACCAGTACCTCGAGACCAAGCGTGACCGCATGGGTCACATCATCGGAGAGGCGGAGCTCGCAGAGGCTCTCGCCGAAGGAAAGGACCACGCATGAGCGGCGCAGGAGCACCCCGGACCGGCGACATCGACGGACGCGGTCTGGACGTCGTCATCATCGCCGGCACGTGGCACGACGTGATCACCGACGGACTCATCTCCGGGGCGGTGCGCACGCTCGATGCCGCGCAGGCCTCGCACCGCCTGGTGCGGGTTCCCGGCTCGTTCGAGCTGGCGGTGGCGGCGCAGGCCGCGTTCGCGGGTGGGGCGGATGCCGTCGTCGCACTGGGCGTGATCATCCGCGGCGGCACCCCGCACTTCGAGTACGTGTCCTCGGCGACGACCGACGGGTTGACCCGGGTGTCGCTCGACGCCGGCAAGCCGGTCGGATTCGGCGTGCTCACGCTCGACGATGAGCAGCAGGGTCTCGACCGGGCCGGTCTCGAGGGGTCGAAGGAGGACAAGGGTGCCGAGGCGGCGGACGCTGCGCTGCGCATGGCGATCGTCATCCGGGAGCTGCGCGGCTGACATCCGGCAGGTCAGGGTGTCCTTGGTGGCGCCGACACGCCGGTGAATCGTAGCGTGAGGTCATGGAGACCCTGCGCCACATCGTGCTGTTCGTCCACCTCATCGGCTTCGCCGTGCTCTTCGGCGCCTGGGCTGTGCAGGCCTTCGGCGGCAAGCGGGAGTTCACGCGGCTGATGAGCATCGGCATGTCGATCGCGGCGGTCGCCGGCCTCGCTCTCGCAGCTCCGTGGGGACTCCCCGACGGTGTCGAGATGAACTACGCGAAGATCGGCACCAAGCTCGTGGTGCTGCTCGCGATCGGTGCCCTGCTCGGTATCGGCACCTCGAAGCAGCGCAAGACCGGCTCCGTGCCGTCGGCGATGTTCTGGCTCGTCGGCATCCTGACCCTCGTGAACGCGGGGATCGCCGCCATCTGGCGCTGAGTCCACCCCGAACCCGGCTTCTCCGGCCGTCGTTTCGGAGGAGATCTGCACTGCGGAGGACGAAACGGAGGGCTCCGACCTCCCGAAGGCCGATCTCCTCCGAACCGCAGATCCGAGGCGCGGCTCCTCAGCGCCTCAGGTGCAGTCCCATGGCCACGGCCCGCATGATCAGGTCCTGCACGTCGGCCCAGCGGTGCATCACCTGCTCGTAACCGACGCGGATCACGTGGTAACCCATCAGCATCAGTTGCGCATCGTGTTCGATGTCGCTCGTGCGTTGGGCGCCCACGTGATGACCGCCGTCGATCTGCACGATCAGCCTCTCGCCGATCAGCAGATCCACACGATGCCCCGCGATCCAGATCTGCCTCCGCAGCGGGAGATTCAGCCACCGCAATCGCGGAACCATGATCGATTCGAGTCCGGAATCCGCGAAGGGCTCCGCCTCCTCGATCAGCGCGTGTGCGGCGGGTGAGAGGGGAAGTCTGCGGAGCACATCAAGATCGACGGCTCCCGCGCGCAGCGCCGAGTTCCACACCGCCAGCGCGAAGTCGTGCGGCTGACAGCGCGCCACGATCGCAAGGGTGTTCTCGATCGGATCGGCGAGTGCATCCGGGTGCCGCGCGAGAGGCGGACGCTCCCAGTGCACGTGCGCAGCCACGGCGATTCTGCCGGCATGACGCGGAGCCGCCACGTGCGGAACCGACGGGTGCACATCCCACAACCCGAGACGCGCTGCCTGCGTGACGCAGGTGAGCACGACTCCCTGGGTCGCCGCCGACACCAGTAGCGGATCCGCTTTCGGTCCGGCGAGCCAGCCTCGACGCACTCGCTGAACGGTGCCCGCCTTGACCGCCTTCGCGATCGAATGCCTCGTGGCGCCGCGAGAGACCAGAGAAGTCGTACGAACCACATCGTCGGGAGCCATCAACTCGTGCAGGTCCATGGCAGCGAGCGTGCCAGCATCCGTTCGGGCACCGAGCCCGGAGTGCTCTACGAGACCGGGAAGTGGGGAGAACCTTCGAGAACGGGCATCCGTGCACGAGAATTCAGCCCTGCGATTCGGAGGTCTTCTGCACTCCGGAGGTCGGAATCGGTGGAATCGACCTCCGCAGCGCAGAAATCCTCCGCTGCGCGGCGACCGGAAGAGCACTCAGTCGCGCCGGGGCGCCCCCGTGCTCTCGCGCACCACGAGTTCGGTGCCGACGAGGGGCGTGTCCACGCGTGACCCTCCATCGAGCTCGGCGAGCAGCGCATCCACCGCCAGCGCGCCGACGCGCTCCGGATGCTGCTGCACCGTCGTCAGCGGCGGCCACAGCTGAGCCGCGTCCGGAAGACCGTCGAAGCCGACGATGCTGACGTCGCCCGGCACATCGCGCCCCGCCTCGCGGAAGGCGCGCAGCAGACCGATCGCCATCTGGTCGTTCGCCGCGAAGACCGCGGTGACCTGGCGATCCTCGCGCAAGCGCAGGCCCGCTTCGTAGCCCGAATCGGCGCTCCAGTCCCCCGGGATCACCTCAGGCACCGCGCGCCCCCTCGCCTCGAGGGTGGCCTGCCACGCCTCACGACGTCGCTCGGCGGAGTACGACTGCGCGGGACCGGTGACGTGCCACACGGTCTCGTGCCCGAGATCGAGCAGGTGCTCGGTGGCGAGCCTGGCCCCCTGGGCCTGATCCGTGTCGACGAACGGATGCTCGCCACCGCGGTTCGAATCGACGAAGACGACCGGCAGCCCCTGCGGGATCTCGACATCGGCCTCGTCGAGCTGATGCGCCTCGATCACGATGATGACGCCGTCGACCGCGTGTTCCTCGAGCCGCCGGAAGGCGCCGGCCACCGTCTCCCTTGCGCTGGACTGCACGGGGATGAGGGTGAGCGCATAGCCGAGCTCAGAGGCCCGCACAGCGATCGCGTCGAGGGTGCGCTGATTCCCGTACGAGCTGAACGAGAACATCACCACGCCGATGGTGCGGAACCTGCCCGAACGCAGAGCACGCGCGGCGCTGTTGGGCCGGTACCCGAGCCGCTGCATCGCTTCTTCGACCCGCTCGCGGGTCGCGGCTCCCACATATCCGCGCGCATTGACGACGCGCGACACGGTCTGGCCCGAGACACCCGCCTCGCGGGCGACGTCCTCCATCGAGGGATCCCGCCGGCGCTGCGGCGACTCTGTCGGTGCTTCAGAGGACACGATCACATCCGTTCATGTGTTGACGTTGACACACTAGCAGTCCGTCGCATATGTTGACGTAGACACATGGCGTACCCCTCACGCCCGAACTGGAGAAGACCCCGTCGATGACGACTGAAATCACTGCGGCACCCGGAGCGTTGAGCATCCGCCGCCGCGAGAAGCGCGACTGGAAGGGATGGGCTTTCGTCGGCCCGTTCATGGTCGTGTTCGCCCTGGTGTTCCTCACCCCGCTCGCCTACGCGCTGTACCTCAGCTTCTTCCAGGAGAAGCTCGTCGGCGGCAACGCGTTCGTCGGGTTCGACAACTACGTGCGCGCGCTCACCGACCCCCAGTTCTGGGAGGCGTTCGGCCGGGTCGTCATCTTCCTCGTGGTGCAGGTGCCGATCATGCTGGCGCTCGCCCTCGGCGCGGCTCTCGCCCTCGACAGCGCCCGCCTGCGCGGAGCATCCTTCTTCCGAATCCTGATCTTCCTGCCCTACGCGGTTCCCGCTGTCGTCGCCGTTCTCATGTGGGGGTACATCTACGGCGACCAGTTCGGGCTCGCCGGCAACATCAACGACTTCCTCGGGTTCGACCTGTTCGCGCCGTTCGCACGGGACATGATCCTCGTCTCGATCGGCAACATCGTCACCTGGCAGTTCGTCGGCTACAACATGCTGATCTTCTACTCCTCGCTGAAGACCATCCCGACCGAGCTGTACGAGGCCTCATCGCTCGACGGCGCGGGAACGTGGCGCACGATCTTCTCGATCAAGATCCCCTCGGTGCGCGGTGCGCTCGTGATCGCCACGATCTTCTCGATCATCGGCAGCTTCCAGCTGTTCAACGAGCCGAACATCCTGCGCCCGCTCGCACCGAACGTGATCACCACGTACTTCACCCCGAACATGTACGCGTACAACCTCTCGTTCGCCGGTCAGCAGTTCAACTACGCGGCGACCATCGCCATCATCATGGGCGTCATCACCGCCGTCATCGCCTACGTCGTGCAGCTGCGCGGCTCGAAGTCGGAGGTGCGCTGACATGGCACTCCCCCTCGCCCGCCCCTCTCGCACGCGAAACACGCTGCAGAACCCGCGCAAGTCGAACGTCCTGCTGATCGTCATGATCGTGTACGGGCTGTACACGCTCATTCCGCTCGTGTGGCTTCTGTTCAGCGCGACCAAGACCCAGTCGGGCCTGTTCAGTTCGTTCGGCCTCTGGTTCGCCGACGACTTCGCGTTCTTCGACAACCTCGCGGCGACCTTCCAGTACCGCGACGGCATCTTCCTGCGCTGGCTCGGTAACACCCTGCTCTACGTCGTCGTCGGCGCGGGAGGCGCAACCCTGCTCGCGACGATGGCCGGATACGGACTCGCGAAGTACAAGTTCCCCGGTCGTCCCGCCGTGTTCGCGATCGTGCTCGGCGCGGTCGCCGTGCCCGGAACCGCGCTCGCCGTGCCGACCTTCCTGCTGTTCAGCGAACTCGGGCTCACGAACACGCCGTGGGCGGTCATCATCCCGTCGCTCATCAGCCCGTTCGGTCTGTACCTGATCTGGGTCTTCGCGACCGAGTCCGTGCCCACCGAGCTGCTGGAGGCCGCCCGCATCGACGGTGCCGGGGAGTTCCGCACCTTCTTCACGATCTCCCTTCGGCTGCTCGCTCCCGGCATCGTCACCGTGGCGCTCTTCACGGTCGTGGCGACGTGGAACAACTACTTCCTACCGCTGATCATGCTCTCCGACCCGGCCTGGTACCCGCTCACCGTGGGTCTGAACCAGTGGAGCTCGCAGGCCATCGGCGCCGGATCCCAGCCGATCTACAACCTCGTGATCATGGGCTCGCTGCTCACGATCATCCCGATCGTCATCGCCTTCCTGATGCTCCAGCGCTTCTGGCAATCAGGTCTCACCGCCGGAAGCGTCAAGTAGGAGCCGACGGCATCTCGCAGCACCCCCGGTCCACTGCCGGACCACCCTCCCGAAAGGACACAGCAATGAAGCACCTTCCCTCACCCGCCGCACGGCGCGCACTCTCCGTGCTCGCGGTCGGCACCGTGGCGGCCATCGCCCTCGCGGGCTGCTCGGCCGGCGACTCCTCCTCCGGCGGCGGAGCTGCCGACGGCGACGGCACCTTCGCCTCGGTCGAGGCCGCGCTCGAGAAGGGCGGCGAGATCACGTACTGGTCGTGGACCCCGTCCGCCGAGGACCAGGCCGCCGCATTCGAGAAGGCCTACCCGAACGTCAAGGTCAACGTCGTCAACGCCGGCACGAACAACGACGAGTACACCAAGCTCCAGAACGCGATCAAGGCCGGCTCGGGTGCGCCCGATGTCGTGCAGATCGAGTACCAGGCGTTCCCGCAGTTCTCGCTCACCGACTCGTTCGTCGACCTGTCGCAGTACGGCTTCGCCGACTTCGAGGACGACTACACGGCATCGACGTGGGGCTCGGTGACCTCGGGCGACGCGATCTACGGTCTGCCGCAGGATTCCGGACCCATGGCGCTGTTCTACAACAAGTCGGTCTTCGACGCGGCGGGCCTCGCCGTGCCGACCACCTGGGACGAGTACTACGAGGCCGCCAAGGCGATCCACGCGGCGAACCCCGACGCGTACATCACCAACGACACCGGCGACGCGGGCTTCGCAACGTCGATGATCTGGCAGGCGGGCGGCCAGCCGTTCGCGACGGACGGCACGGACGTGACCATCGACCTCCAGGACGAGGGCACCCAGAAGTGGACCGAGAACTGGAACCGCCTCGTCTCCGAGGGCCTGGTCGCTCCGACCTCCAGCTGGAGCGACGAGTGGTTCCGCGGGCTCGGTGACGGCAGCATCGCAACCCTCATCATCGGCGCGTGGATGCCCGGCAACCTGATCTCGGGTGCTCCCGACGGTGCCGGCGACTGGCGCGTCGCCCCCATGCCGACCTACGACGGCACCCCCGCGAGCGCAGAGAACGGCGGCGGCGGCCAGGCGGTCACGACGCAGAGCGAGAACCCGGCTCTGGCCGCGGGCTTCCTGTGGTGGCTGAACAATTCCGAGGAGAGCATCTCGCTGTTCCTCGAGTCCGGCGGCTTCCCGTCGACCACGGCCGAGCTGTCCGACCCGGACTTCCTCGCCGACGCGCCCGAGTACTTCGGCGGACAGGCGATCAACGAGGTCCTCGCGGCCGCGGCCGACGACGTGGTCGAGGGCTGGAACTACCTGCCGTACCAGGTGTACGCGAACAGCATCTTCGGTGACACCGTCGGTCAGGCGTACCAGGACGGCAGCGACCTGAACGAGGGCCTCACTGCCTGGCAGGACGCGCTCGTCGAGTACGGCAACGCCCAGGGCTTCGCCGTCAACAAGTAGGACCCCCAGGGGTGGGTGCGCCGTCGGGCGCGCCCACCCCTGCTCC
>NZ_JBJDRJ010000028.1:0-52854 GCF_044987415.1 Microbacterium sp. ZW T5_45
CTTACGCCCCGTGGGGCCGGGCATGAGATCGGAGATCGACGCCCACTGGGCATCCGACAACAACACGAAACGACTCACCCGACAACACTCTCAGACCACGCCCACCATTTAGGAGACACGCCCTAGCTAGCATCCGTCACGCTCCCCTGGCCAAGACACTGAAGATCACGCCGACATCATGCTCCACATTCGCGCCACAGCGCTCTTCGAGGACCCGCACGTGCCCGTCCTAGCTCGCAGGGCCCTAATCCTGGATGCCACCCAGCGTATGCATGTGGAGGCAGTCAAAGTTGTCTTCGTAACATCGGGCGCCTCACGCTTGTCGCACACCTACGGGGACATGAGTGTTGCAGAGGGTGACGTTGTTACCGTCCCCGAAAACACCTGGTGCGCGGGAGACCCCGTGGGGTACGTCAACACCGTGACGCTGTACCTCCGCGGTGATTTCGTCCGCAGCGAGACTCGATGGCTGCCGACAACGCACCCGCTCCGTCCGCACTTCGAGCTGGCGCACCGCGACGGTGCGATGCCACGTGTTCTGAACATCGGGATCTCGGCCATGCGCCTGCTCACCCCACGGTTGCATCGACTCAGCGCGATTAGCGGTGAGCCACTGAAAGTCCTCCAAATGTTCTCGCAACTAAGCGCCGTCCTCGATTCCCTCGCCCGACATTCGGGTAAGGATCCCCGCCCTGTGGGAGGTGACGAGCGTCGGCGGCCGACGGTTCCTCGAGCGCAAATCGCGACCGCAGTACGCCTACTTCAGGGGCACCTTCAGCGGCAGTGGAGAGTTTCCGAGCTCGCGCGCGCGGTCTCCTTGTCGGAGTCTCAGTTGACACGCCTATTTCGACGCGAGCTGGGGACGAGCCCCGCGGCCTTTCTGTGGCGCTCGCGCATTGAACGCATGGCAGAGCTTCTCGCCGCGCAGCACCTGACCGCAGCGGACGCTGCATCACGGGCAGGATGGGCGAGCGCCGCCGCTGCAAGCCGAGCCTTCAAACGGCACTATGGAGTGAGCCCTCGCGGATTCGCAAGAGATCTATGGGGCGAGGGAGGCGTACCGTCGCATGAGGAGAGACCCAGCCGCGCGGGCCGCCACCAGAACGACGGCGCCGCGGCCCTTCGCTAACGTTCATGGTGCCGCTGGCCTTTTTCACCGGCGCGATGCTCCTGACCATTCTCGGGCGCACGTGCGCTCCGAACAGGACGGCGACCCCGCGCTTACCGTCCTAGCCATCCGCGTCTATCGATGGTGCCTGTACCTGTCACCAGGCGGGACGGGGCCGAGAGAATTTGTCGGCGCCGAAGTCGACGCCGTAGCCGGTCGCCGTTTGCGGTGCGTAGCCTGGGAAGTCTGTGGAGACAATCTGCGCTCCACTGGCCAGGGCTGCATCCCTTTCATCAGGAGATATCTGCAGATCCGTGTCCGCCCGTGTACGAACTATGTAGCCGTTCGTCACTAGCTCCCGAATGAGTGTGGCCTGCGGTACGTCTTGGATGATGAATGCCACGTCGTCTCGGTCTGCGGATTGAGACAGTCCGTCGACACTCGAGAATATCGTGCGGTCGCGCAAGGGGCGCTGCTCGTACAGCGCCCTGTATTTCTCGTTCGGGTACATGACGAACATGACCTTTCCGCGAGTATCACCGATGGTGGGCCAACCATGAGAGAGAGCCATGTCATTGAGTGTGTTCGCTTCACCGAGTAACGCTTGTGGTCGCATGAGGCTGCTTCCGAATCGATCGGATATCGCGTCGTCAAGCGCGGCGAAGATCTCCGGTTCGAATTCAGCTAGGGTCCAGTCCAGGAAAGCGTAGTCAGCTTTGAACTCCAGCAGAATGCTGATCGGCAAGTGCCCGGTATGACTCGCCGACCACAACGCGATCTCGTCGAGAGCTAGAAGGAAGTCGACGGAGTTTCCGCCGTTCGCCGTCACGGGTGCGTGACTTATCGAGAAGGTGCCGTCTGTATGAACGCGTACGTCGAGTTCGATGCTGCGCACTCCTGCGTCGAGTTGATCCCAGAGCGGAGGATGCGCGTATTGCAGAGCGGCTGTTCGATGTGGCGCTCCGATACCGAGAAGAAAGTTCTGGACCATGTTGGGGCGCGAGATGTAGCTGTTGTGGGTCGCTACTGTCTGGATCTGGTCGAGTCGCAGGTTGTCGGAAAGGCCCGACGTGGCTGAGGTGTCGGTCCAGTTGCGGTACTGACCATCAGGCAGTTCGGCGACCTCAGCTTTGTGCTGAGTGAATCTGGTGCGCTGTGTGTCGAGGGCAGCGCGCCCGACCGCCGCAGCATTCAGAACACCCACACCTACTAGGGTTACTGCGGCAGCGAATAGTCCTGCCGCAATCCGGAGTAAGAAGCGTGCTACGCGGCGACGTCTCATGCTGTCGCCGCGTCGAGGGGAGGGCGACGAGTTCCCCCGGTGCCCGCTTGCTCCAGTTGCGCACACAACGCCAGGATTGTCGGTTCACTGTTGTTGGGCCCGATGATTTGCGCGCTCAGGGGAAGCCCTGAGGTGGTGAAGCCAACCGGCATTGCGGCCGCGGGATTGCCGAGTACGTTCCAAATAGAGGTGTACGAGCTGACGGGTGTGGCCTTTCTGACCGCCGCGATCGCGCCGATCCGATCGAGTTGTCCGACTGGTAGGGCCGCCGAAGGCGTCGTTGGCGTGATCAGCAGGTCGGCGTCCTCGAAGAGCTTCTCGAGGAATGGTTCGCCCAGTTTCCGGGCCGATTCTTCCGCCCACGGGCCGAAACGTTGAAGCGGCCGTGCGACTCGCAGGAGGGCCTTCGTGCGACGCTCTAGCAACTGCGGGCGATCAGCACGAGCAGCCTCATCGCTGATGCCGGCGCCCAACTGCAGTTGAAACTGCAGCCCCAGGCGAGGGTATGGAGGGTCAACTTCGATAATCTCATGCCCCAGTTGCCTCAGGAGAGCCGTGGTGCGCACGAGCGCTGCGACAGTTTCACGATCGGCCGTGGGCCCTCCTGACGGGTTCTTGATCGACACTTTGACTCGAAGAGGCCGTTTGATCCGTTCCGTTGCTGCGTGGGTCATCGAACGCGACAGCGGTGCTGCCGTGTATCGGTCTCCGGTCCGTGCTCCGCCGATGGCATCGTGAATGAGTGCGCTGTCCGATACGGTGCGTGTGATGGGGCCGATCGCCCCGAGTGCACGCCAGAGGTCAGGATTGGGAGCGAGGCTGACTCGACCGCGTTGGGGTTTGAGGCCGAATAGGCCGCACCAGCTTGCTGGGAGCCGAATCGACCCTCCCCCATCGCCTCCAATGCCTGCGGCGACCATGCCAGATGCGACGGCCGCTGCCGTTCCCCCGCTCGATCCTGCTGTAGATCGATCGCGATCCCATGGATTCCGGGTCCATCCAAATGACTCGGATTCGGTGAAGGGCCAGATCCCGAATTCCGGCATTCGCGTCGTCCCGATAATTATCGCTCCGGCCGCCCGTAGACGGCGCACCACCTCGCTGTCTGCAATTGCAGGCGCAGAGTATGCAGCGCTACCGTATCGGGTCGGCAGGCCCGCAATGTCGTTCTCTTCCTTGATAGCGATGGGCACACCATGCAATGTTCCTCGCGTCATTCCCGCCTTGCGCTCGGCGTCGAGCCGATCGGCTTGGGCGCGGGATTCTTCCGTGAAGATGTGGGCAAAGGCGTTCAGGAGGGGGTTTAGGAGCTCGATGCGGGCGATGGAATGCTCTACGAGTTCGCGTGCGCTGATCTCGCCCGTAGATACCCAAGCCGCCTGTTCGGCGACTGAGCTGTATAGAAGTTCCGTCATTTGCTTCCTTCCTAGTTTCGAACGATCCAGCGCGGGTCCGCCAGGAACTTTGCAGCGACTTCCACGGTACCGGGGAGGTTCTCATTCCAGAGATCCGTGGGAAGTGCGTCCGGCGAGTGCGTCGTCGACCAACCCAGCATGGTGAGTCGGCGGAGCATGGAGAAAGCGGCAGCGACGCCGAGCTCGCGGTCTGACAAAGGCAACACACTGCGGTAGCCGTCGAGCCAAGCAGCGGCCATACCTGAAGCCTCTGGCCGATGTTCGTAGAACGTCAGAGCAGCGGCGAAATCGTAGAGATAGTAGCCGTATCCGCAGTCATCAAAATCGATGATCGCTAGCGAGTCATCGTGGGTCATGACGTTGGATGGGCGCAGGTCTCCATGGATCAGCCCGAAGTGCTGGGGCGATTTCGAAACCTCTGCTTCCGCCAGAACGTCTTTCGCTCGGTTCTCCGCGCGCTGCAGCAGCCCCCGATCGGGGGCTGGCATCCTCGCGTTTCCCCAATGCCCCCAACGCGCGTGAGTCCCCACCATGTCTGAAACATCCCAGGCGAAGCGTGTGAAAGAAGCCGGGGGCGTCCATGAACTAGCGTGACGATGAAGGGCCGCGGTGAGCGCACCGATTTCCTCATAATGCTGGGTGAACTCGGGTTGCTCTTCGAGGATTGTCCCTTCGATGAACTCGAACGACACCGCTGTCCAAATTGCACCATTCGGGTCGATGATGGTCTGGACCCAGTCCCCGTCGGCACCACGGACGGGTGATGGCGTAGGTATTCCAGCCCCCGATCTCAGTGCTTCAACCCACACGAGTTCGGAACGAATGTGCTCCGTACCTGCTGCATACCCAGGCCGTCCGAAGCGGACCACAAGCCGCGACTGGCCTTCGAACTCGACTCGAAAGGTCACATTCTCAGAGAGCACGATGAGGGCGACCTGTGTGGACGGCGGAAGCCCCCAGGCGCGTTGGATACCCTCACGCACCCACCGCGGCGCAGCGTCCCCTCTCTTCACAGAGTGAAACTGCGTGAGTAACGGACCCAGGGCCGGTGAGGACGCCCCTCCATCCGGGACGCGGGAAAACTCAAGTTCATCGAGCATGTAAAAACCCTTCAGCGAAGGGCCGAACGCCAGTACAGACACTAGTGCCTGATTGAGCAGTCGCGGGGGACGATGACGTCAGCGTTAACCGGCCATTTACCTAGAGCAGCCGTGTCGTAACGCGGGCGTAACACTCGGCATACTGCGGCCTGCCATCCGGCCCGAGAATTGTCTTGCACCGCTTACGACGGCCGGACGCCATTCCATCTCTCCGGCGGTGTATTCAACAGCAAGAGCGCCGCTTCGAAGTCGCCTACGGTGCGCGGCTCGGCGCATCGACAAGAAGGGGATCTCCAGTGAGCAGCTTGACTGCAGGGCAGACCAACGGAAGTAAACGCGGAGCCACCGGTCACGCGTCGATCCTTAACGGCAACAGTTTCGATGCGGAGGACACTGCAACGTTGGACCCTGGGGCGCGCTCGCTTGTGGAACGTCGCCATGCTCGGCTGGGGGCGGCGTATCGGCTCTTCTATCGGCGTCCGATCGAGTTGGTCCGTGGCCGGGGTGCATATGTGTGGGATTCAGTAGGCAACGAATACCTGGACTTGTACAACAACGTCCCGTCACTGGGTCACTCGCATCCCGCCGTGATCGACGCGGTGCATCGCCAGATGACGCAACTCAACACGCACACCCGTTACCTCCATCCTGGCGTGATCGACTACGCCGAGGACATTCTCTCCACCATGCCTGGCGCGATTGACCAGATCATGTTTGTCTGCACAGGATCAGAGGCCAACGATCTCGCGCTCCGCGTTGGCCGCGAGTACACCGGCGGTACCGCATACATTGCAACCAGCGAGGCGTATCATGGCAATACCGCGCTTGTCAGTGCGCATTCCCCATCGCTAGGCAGCGCCGAGAAGCTGGACCCAACCCTGCGCGTGGTGGATCCACCCGACACCTACCGCTGGGGTTCGTCCCGAGCCGCTGGCGTCGCCTTCTACAACGCTGTGGCTTCAGCGATCAGCGAAATTGAAGCATCGGGTGACGGGCTAGCAGGCATCATCGCTGACCTCTCGTTTTCATCGGATGGCATCTATACGGGCGAAGATCAGATGGTGCGCGCAGCGATTGAGCTGGTTCAACAGCGCGGCGGAGTTTTCATCGCCGACGAGGTCCAACCGGGATTCACCCGCCTGGGCGAGTCGTTCTGGGGATTTCAACGACACGGCGTCGTTCCCGACCTCGTGACAACTGGCAAGCCGATGGGTAACGGAATCCCCATCGCGGGGATGGCCGCTCGAAGTGAGGTCCTCGAACCGTTCAGCACTGCACGACCTTATTTCAACACGTTCGGAGGCAACCCGGTATCCGTGGCAGCGGCTCAGGCAGTTCTCGACACCATCCGCGGTGAGAACCTACAGCAACATGCGTTCACGGTCGGAGAGGAGTTTCGCTCCGCGCTGAGCGAGTTGGCCGCAAACCACCCGAGTATCGGGGACATTCGCGGATCGGGGCTGTACACAGGGCTCGAGCTGGTCATGGACAGAGAAACGAAAGAACCTGCGGAGACGCTTGCTCTCGATCTCCTCGAGGAACTCCGAGAGCGCCATGTTCTCACGAGCGTCTGCGGTCCGACAAACAGCGTCCTCAAACTCCGCCCTCCGCTTGCGTTCCAAGCGTCGGACATCCCGCGTGCCGTCGACGCACTCGACGCCGCCCTCACCGCGCTGAACGCCTAGTCTCACGCATCGCAGCACATGGGCCGTGCACGGAATATCCTGACCACAGAGTACCTCTCGACGTAGTTATGCGCCGAGGTCGCCAAACACATAATGGAGTCACATGCAGCGGGGCAAAGAAGGTCTGGAGCAGCAAATTGAGAGGATGATTGTGCGGGCCGAATTCCGCCCCGGAGAGCGGATGGGCTCCGAGCGCATGCTCGCCGAGCGTTTCGACGTGGCTCGGTCAGCTCTGCGCGAAGCGCTCGATTCGCTGGAGGAACGGGGCCGGATCCGCAGGAACATGGGTCGTGCCGGTGGCATCTACGTCGGTGACGGCAAGATCGACCGCAACCTCAATACGATTCAGAGCATTCCACACATGCTCCGGCAACAAGGCTACCGTTCGAGCACCACCGTGCTCCGTTCGGAGTTAGGGCTAGCCGCGCCTTCCGAGCGTCGAAATCTTCGCCTTGTCGAAGGTGAATACGTCCTGAGGCTCCAACGTCGCCGAGATGCCGACGGTGAGCCCTTGTCGCTGGACACAATGTCGCTGCCCGCTACGCTTCTGCCAAACATCCAACGCCATGACTTCAGCGCCAGCGTCTATGACATCCTCTCAAAGGAGTACGACATCGAGCTGGCCCACGCAGACGAGACGATCGACGTTTCCTCTGCGACGGCCGACGAAGCGGCCGTCCTTAGGGTGGAAGTGGGGGCACCGCTCATCAGCATCTGGCGAGTGAGCGTGGACACGCTCGGGCGCCCCATCGAGTTCGCTCACGACATGTTTCGCGCGGATCGCACCCGCATCAGTATGAAGCGTCATGGATCCCGCTGGAAGCACGCGTCAAGCAAGCACGCCAATCAGGAGTCGGGATACGCCGGCGGTTGATTGCGCTGCTCGACTGGCGTGAGCGCGCTGGTAGCACCGCTCGTTCGATCCGCTCACCGCATCGTGTGCAGTGCACTTTGGCTTGCACGGCGACATCACCCCCACGGAGCAGTAGAGAGGGAACTACTGCGCGGATGAACGGGGCCAGAGGGCATAGCCATTCATCGTTGCCGCAGGCGAAGAGTGTTGCGCAGGTGGTTTCGTCGAGGACGTAGGGAGTTACGAAGTCGTGTGGAGGGAACTTGCCGTTAGTGCGCGGCTGCGGTGCAGCCAGCCAGAGCGCACGTGAGTGGGCGCCAGCGGCGCGGAGCGTTTGTGTCGAGATGCTCACCTTCCAGAGCGCGTGACAGACCTCGGCTCTGGAGATATTGGTAAATCGGATCGCGATCGGGACTGCTGCACGAGTAAGTGACAGGTTGCAGTCATGCCGCCAGTGCGACGGTCGTGTTCATGATGGCCTCGAACTCGATAGGCGTATGCCCAACCGGTTGTGACGGCGTCGGCGGTGTATGTCCGCTCTATCCAGATGACCATCGCGATGCGCAGCTGCTCGCGGCTCGTCCAGGACCGGCGGTCGAGGACGTTCTTCTGCTGTAGGGCGAAGAACGGGGCCATAGCGGCGTTGTCCCCGCTCGACCCGGCTCTTCCATACTCCCGACCATGCGATGGCGGGTGAGAGCGCGGAGCATCTTCCTGCTTCACAATTGAGTTCCTCGGTGAGAGTGGACCACGCAGCCGGCGACGTCGCCGCGCTTGGCGACGGCGTTGTCGAGCGCCTGGACGGTCATGCGAGACTTCATCCGCGGGTCGATCGAGTACCCGACGATCCGGCCAGAGAGAACACGTCTTTGATCGCAGAGGTCGAGCTGCCCTCGGCAGTCTCGTGCCCGGTGATGTCCGTAGGCTACAGCTGGCGGGTGCATCGGCCGCGAAAACATGCCGCGTCGTGCCGTGCTCGTCAACGACGGCGCAGAGGTCGTCCGGACGGGTGGGCCAGGCCTGTGTGCCTTGCCGCGCTTGGGCATCCCGAACGCGCTGAACCAGCCGTTCGCGGATGCGATCCGCCACGCGGTTTGGTCCGACATCGCTTCGCCGTGGTCGCGGGCTTCGTCGGCGAGCAGCCGGTGTCCCCTCACGTCCCGTGACGGGGTTCGCCAGCCAGCGGTAGAGGGCTGGTGGGAGAGCTTGAGTACCCGACGCGTCACTGTCACAGGGATCCCTGTGCCGACGAGCTCCATCACGAGCGGGTAGACCCTGTTCCCGGCAGGTTCGCCTGCGGCAGATACGCCGCCGCCGCCGCAACACCTCGTTCTCCTGCTCGAGCAGCCGGTTCCGCTTCCGCAGCTCCCGAATCTCTGCAGCCTCGCTGCGCGACTGACCGGGCTTGACACCCTCGTCGGGATCGGAGCGACGCAGCCACTTCTGCAACATCACCGGGTGAACCCGAAGTCTTTCGCGATCTGCTCGATTGTCACTCCGGGCTCGCGGTTGCGCGCGACGCGCAAGGCGCGCAGTAGCCGTTGACCGCGAAACGCTCCCCTCCAGGAGCGCACGTGATATCCCCTTCCCGCCTTCGCACCGAGCGCGTAAACCCTCGGCTACGACCGACGAACAATCAGTGAGGACCTCTCCGTACGCGTTTCGGACGGTTCGTTCACGGTTATCGTCGGACCCAAAGCGTGCGGCAAGTCCGCCCGGCTCCGCGCTCTTGCCCGCCTGATCGACCCGACCAAAGGGCAGGTTCGACCCGACCGAAGGACAGGTGATGTTGGACGGTCGAACTGTCTCCTCATACGCGACCAGAGAATTCGCCCGCACTTTCGGACGACTACCGCAGTCTTCGCTCGCTCCCGATGGCATCACCGTAGCTGATCTCGTTCGCCAAGGCCGGTAGCCACATCAACGCCTGCTCTCATCCTGGAAGGCCGAGGATGAGCAGGCCGTGACCGCAGCGCTGGCCGCGATGGGCATCGCGCAGCTGTCAGAACACCTTCTCTGCCAAAGTGCCATCCGACTCAACCGGCATGCTCCCCGGAAATCGGCCCCACGAAATTGCACTGCCCGGGCCTGGGCCCGGGCAGTGGGTTGTTCTTCTTACTCGTACCGGAGGGAGTCGACGGGGTCGGCTCTGGCGGCGCGGGCGGCGGGTAGTGTGCCGGCGAGGAACGCGATGGCCATGACGAGCAGGATGATGGTGGCGATGGATGCTGGGTCGAAGGCAATCAGGGTGAGTCCGGGGAGGTCGGCGAGCAGGGTGCCGGACAGTATGGAGCTGAGGCCGGTGCCGGCGAGGATGGCGATCAGCGCGCCGATCGCAGATCCCAGGAACCCGATGAAAGTGGCTTCGAGACTGAACAGCCCGAATATTTTTCCGCTGCCCATGCCCATGGCTTTCATGAGCCCGATCTCTCGGGTGCGTTCCTGCACGGACATATAGAGGGTGTTGACAATGCCGAACGCGGCGGCGAGCAGCGCGATGATCGCGAATGCATTGAGCACGAGCACGATTCCGTCGATCACCGTGGTGATCATTCCCAGCTGGTCGGCGATGGTCGTACCGGTGAATCCTGCATCGGCTAGGCGATCCTTGAGTGCATCGATCTCTTCGTCGGTTGCGTCTGGGGCGAACCACACGGAGACCTGCGAGTACCGGTCCGCGTCACTGGCGGGGATGCCGGTGGATTGCGCGCCAAACAGTGCGTCGCTGAGCGCGGAGTTAGTGAGGATACTGCTACCCGTGGGAGAGGCGAGCGCCTCCTCGGTGACGCCGACGACAGTCGCGTCGATGGTGTGCTGGGTTCGCAGGGCATCCGTGATCCCGATCGTGATGGTCTCCCCGATCGCCTCCTCGTCGCTGCCGAATCCAAGCGGCTCCACGTACGACTGCGGCAACGCCACCTGATATTGATCGGTGTCCGCATCCGGCTCCCTGCCATCGGCGAGAACGGTGGTCTGCCCAGCAACGAGGCTGCCGACCGATGCGACCAGCTGGGTGCCGTCACCGAACTGGATAAAGTCCGGAGTGATGGTGCGCTGAGCGTCGACGCTGACCACCCCGTCGGTGCCTTCGATCGTATCGATGTCCTCAGGGGTGAGCGCGGTGACGGTCATCCCGGGGATCTGTGTGGACACTGCGTCCGGGTCGTACTCCTGAGGCTCGCCATTGCCGCCCAAAGGGTTACCTGCGGTATCTTCGGGGGTTTTGGTGACCGTCATCGCATCGGACGCCCCGACACCGGAGACGGTGTCGTCGATGTAGGCGTTGATACCTGTGCCCAGCCCGCTGGTGATCGTCAGAGTGAACGCGCCGATGAAGATCGACAGGATCGTGAGGATTGTGCGGGTCTTCGAGCGGAAGGTGTTGGAGACGGCGGAGCCGAGCAGATCCAGCGTCTTCATGCTGCCACCCCCGCGGTGTCGTCGACGAGGAGACCGTCGCGAATGCGGAGCTGCCGGTCGCAGCGGGCAGCGAGGTCATCGTCGTGCGTGACGACGATGAGGGTGATCCCGTGGTCCCGATTCAGATCGAAAAGGATGTCCTCCACGACGGCACCGGTCTTGGAATCGAGGTTTCCGGTCGGTTCATCGGCGAAGATGATCCGCGGGTTGTTCACGAGGGCGCGAGCGATCACCACCCGCTGCTTCTGGCCGCCCGAGAGGTTGACGGCCTTGTTCTTGGCCTTGTCGGCGAGTTCGAGCTGCTCGAGTGCGGCCATGCCACGCCGCCTTCGTTCCGCAGCCCCCACGCCGGCGATCTTCAACGGCAGAGTGACGTTCTCGATCACCGTTGCGCTGGGGATGAGGAAAAACTGCTGAAACACGAATCCGAACGTCTTGTTCCGCGTGCGGTTCAGTCGGCGTCCCTTCAGCTCGCGGGTGTCGAGGTCCTCGAGGGCGATGCGGCCGCTCGTGGGGGCATCGAGGAGCGCGAGGATGTGCATCAGGGTGGACTTTCCTGATCCAGACTTACCGAGGATCGCGATCGATTCGCCCTCCTCGATGGTGAAGCTGACGCCCTTGAGGGCGTCGAAGCGGGTCTGTCCGCGTCCGTACGACTTGTGGAGGTCGTCGGCCCGAATGATGTGTGTACTCACGAGAGACTCCTGGTTGCCCGGGCGGGCGGTATGTGAAAGGTCGATGTGTCCACCCTCCTCGCCGCCGATCTTTCACGCGTCCCCCTGGCGTAGACACTCGTGTACCGCAGATGCGGTATTTCCTGACGCCGCACCCGGGTGACGACAGGGGGCGGCCCGGCACGGCACACTAGGAGGATGACCCGCCCGCCACGTTCCCTCCAGGTGGGCGACGCAGTGGCGTCGCCGCACCCGGTGATCACGGCGTGGGCGGGGGATCTTCTCGCGGCGTTCCTGATCATCGCGGTTGCCTTCGCGCCGTTCCCAGGGGAGGAGCTCCGACCCTCGGGGTGGCCTCAGGTTCTGCTGGTGATCGCCCCGGCGGTTGTCCTGCCGTTCCGGCGCCGCCACCCGCTGGGTGTGCTCATCGTCTGCCTGCTCCTGTACGGGATGGCCTCAGCGTGGGTTGGGTTGTTGTCTCCGGGGTCCGGGCTGGCTGTGGCGATCGCGATGTTCGGCGTCGCGCACCGTTCCACTCGCCCCCGGCGCACCACGATCCTCATCGGTGGTGCCGCGGTGGTTGCGGTGTTCTTGCTGAGCATCCCGGTCGCGGTGGGCAACGTGTTCGATCCGCGGGTCTTCCAGTTCGTATTGGCGGTCGCGTTCGCCGCAGCCGCAGGCGATGGGGCCAGGTCACGACGGGCATATGTCTCGGCGATCACCGAGCGTGCCGAACGGGCAGAGCAGACCCGGGAGGCTGAAGCACGACGCCGGGTCACCGAGGAGCGGCTCCGGCTGGCTCGCGATCTGCACGATGCTGTCGCGCATCAGATCGCGGTGATCAGCCTCAATGCCGGAGTCGCATCCTCCGTGCTCTCAGAAAACCCTGACCGGGCGGCGGACGCGCTGAGCACGATCCGTGGTGCTGCGCGCACGGTGCTGGCTGAAATCGGCAACCTGCTCGCCATGCTTCGCACCGACGAACCCGACGACGAGGTCGCGGCTCCGCAGTACGGGCTCGACCAGCTTCCCGACCTTCTCGCCCAGTTCCGCGCCACCGGTCTCGACGTGCACACCCGTGTCGAGGGGGACCCGGCGCGTGTCACGGGGGCGGTGGGTTTGGTTGCGTACCGCGTGATCCAGGAAGCGCTGACCAATGCGCACAAGCACGGCAGCGAGCACCGCGCGCATCTGCTGCTGGAAATCGATGCCGACACGCTGCGCATGGTGGTCACTAACCCTGCCAATGGGCTGGATAGCGACGAGGAGGTCGGCACGGGAATGGGGCTGATCGGGCTTCGGGAGCGAGTGACATCCGTAAAGGGCATCGTGGACGCGGGACACGCCCCGGGCGGCTGGAAGATCACTGCAACGCTGCCCCTGACAAAGGAGACCCTTCCATGATCACCGTGCTCATCGCCGACGATCAGGTCTTGATCCGCCAGGCCGTCACCGACATCTTGACCGGCCGAGACGGAATCGCCGTCGTCGGGCATGCTGTCGACGGTGCCGATGCGGTCGCCAAGGCCACACAGTTGCGCCCCGATGTGATCGTGATGGACATTCGCATGCCGACCCTCGACGGAATCGCCGCGACCTCCCGTATCTGCGCGAATCCGGCCCTTTCCGAGACCCGGGTGCTCATACTGACAACATTCGAGGAGGACGAATATCTCGTCGCCGCGCTCCGGGCGGGTGCGAGCGGATTCATCGGGAAAGGATCAGAGCCCGAGGAGATAGTCCGTGCCGTGCAGGCAGTGCACGCAGGAGACGCGCTCCTGTCCCCGGCCGCCACCCGGACGCTGATCACGCGGTACGTCAACATCCCGTCTGAGCCCACCGCGGAAGCGATCCCGGAGTTGGCGGAACTGACCGACCGGGAGCGGGAGGTGCTGCTTCTGGTCGCCCGGGGGCGGTCCAATCAGGACATCGCCGAGGAACTGTTCATCTCCCCGCACACCGCCAAGACACACGTGAACCGGGTCATGACGAAACTGCACGCACACGACCGTGCCCAGCTCGTGATCGCTGCCTACGAATCCGGCCTGCTCGCCCCGGGGAGCTGACCGGAAATACCGCGTCCGCGGTACACCGAATGACGCACTGGGGGGATGTGGCACCGACCCCGTGACGAGAGCATAGATGTGTGACACCTTCGACTGCCCCGGAACCTGCCCGCGACGAGACCGCTCCCGGCGACCCGACGAACAAACGTCGAATCCTGCTCGTGTTCGCAGGGCTCCTCGTGGCGATGCTGCTGTCATCGCTAGACCAGACCATCTTCTCCACCGCGCTGCCCACGATCGTCGGGGAACTGCACGGGGTGAACCACATGCTGTGGGTCACCACGGCATACCTGGTCGCCGCGACGATCATGATGCCGATCTACGGAAAGCTCGGAGACCTGATCGGCCGCAAAGGCCTGTTCATCGGCGCGTTGGCGGTGTTCCTCATCGGCTCCGTCATCGGCGGTCTCGCGCAAGACATGACCTGGCTGATCATCAGCCGCGCCGTGCAAGGCATCGGCGGCGGCGGACTGATGATCCTCTCGCAGGCGATCATCGCCGACGTCGTCCCCGTCCGCGAACGCTCCAAATACATGGGCATCATGGGCGCGGTGTTCGGCGTCTCCAGCGTCGCCGGACCTCTGCTCGGCGGCTGGTTCACCGAGAGCATAGGCTGGCGCTGGGCGTTCTGGATCAACATTCCCCTCGGCCTGATCGCGATCGCCCTGGCGGTGGCTTTCCTGAAACTCCCCAAGCACGACACCAGGTTCCGCTTCGACGTATGGGGCACAATCACCATGGCGATCGCAGTCACCTCCATCATCCTCGTGGCTTCCTGGGGCGGCACCGAATACGAGTGGAACTCGCCGACAATCATGTGGCTCATCGCGATCGCCATCGTCGCGAGCGCCGCGTTCGTCTTCGCGGAGTACAAAACGGTCGAACCGCTCATCCCGCTGGCATTTTTCAAGAACCGCAACTTCGTACTGGCGACCACGGCGGGTCTGGTCATCGGCGTGGCCATGTTCGGGGCGATCGCCTACCTTCCCACATACCTCCAAATCGTGACCGGAGTCAACGCCACCGTCTCCGGCCTGCTGATGCTCCCCATGATCCTTGGGCTGATGAGCACCGCGATCACAACAGGCCAGTTGGCCGCGAAGACCGGCCGGTACAAGTGGATGCCGATCGCAAGCATGATCGTCATCGGGACGGGCTTGTGGTTGCTGTCCACGCTCACCGTCACCACCCCGCTGTGGGTGCTGCTGTGCTACCTGTTTGTCGTTGGAGCCGGAATCGGCCTGTCGATGCAGATACTCATCCTCGTCGTTCAGAACTCCTTCCCCGACAGTCAAGTCGGCACCGCAACTGCGTCCAACAACTTCTTCCGCGAAATCGGAGCATCGCTCGGCGGCGCCGTCGTCGGTGCCCTGTTCACCTCCCGTCTTACCGGCCTGCTGGCCGAACGCATGCCGGCAGGTGGTGAGTCAGGAGATATCAACTCCTTCACCCCGGCTACCATCAACAGCCTCCCCGACGCGCTCCACGACATCATCGTCGGCGCCTACAACGACGCCCTCACGCCAGTATTCGCGATGCTCATCCCCTTGGTCGCCGCGGGCCTCGTCCTCGCAATCTTCATCAAAGAAATGCCGCTGCGCTCAAGCCTCGACGAGCACAAAGAAAAGCACCCGGTGCGCGAGGCAGTCACCGGCGGGTTGGAAGCGCCCGGCCTTGTCGGCGTCGACACCGGCACCGTCCGCACGCAGCCGACACCCCCGACCCGCAGAGGGCGGGTTTCCAACGATGACCGCTCCTGACGAACAGCGACGACCAGGCACCCACTGAGTAGGGCGGGTATTCGCGATCATCGCATTCGTGGAAGCGGGAACGTGGGCGGGGCTGCTGATCGGGATGTATCTGAAGTACATCACCCAGACCGCCAAAGTCGGAGTCCAGATCTTCGGCGAGCTACACGGGTACGCGTTCCTCGCCTATGTTGCCATCACGATCGTCGCAGCAATCCGGCTGCGGTGGCCCTGGTACGCACTGGTCGTCGCCCTTCTCGCCGCGATCCCGCCGATGATGACCATTCCACTGAGATCTGGCTACGCCGCACCCGCCGCCTCGAGCAAAAGAAGCAGCACCGCCACAACACGCAGAATGGCCCTGCCCAGCTGATCCCAGCGATGGGCGACAGTAGTCGAGGTCGAACCCCGCCGCCGGCGGCGAATTTGCGTCCAGAGGATCCGCTATCCGGGTCGCCTGCTGATGGTTCGGCTATAGAGCCTGCTCGCTCAGAGTTGATCCCGCTGCCCGTCGTCGACCTCGCGGCGACGACTTCGCAGAGGCGGAGTCCCCCGGTGATGAGTTCCTGCGCGATGGGGATGAGTTCCTCGGGGTTGCGCTGCTCATAGGCAATGCGTTCGGCTGCAGATCGACCGACGCCGGAGAAGAGGAGACTTCGAACAATCGCTCACCCCTCTCGCCAGCCCAGACATCATCGGCTTCTCCACCGGCGCGCTCCTCGTCATGACGCTGATCGACGGCGGATACCTCGCGGTCGAGGACGGAGCAATCGTGGGAGGCATCGTGACAGCCGCAGCTGTCTACTTGCTCGCGTGGCGGCGCAGCGGCATGCAGGGATTCCGGCTGCTCATCGTCCGGGTCGCCATGGGCAGCACCACTCGGCTCTTTCAACAGGTGGTTGCTACTGATGGCCAACCTCGACATCGCACTCAACGCAGCGGTCTGGGGCGCGGGAACACTGAACGGCATCACCGCCACGGGTCTGCTGTAGGAACAGGTGACAGTTTCGGTTAGGCCGCGAGGGCCAGGTTCTTGGTCATGATGGTCTCGAACTCGATGGGTGTCAAACGGCCGAGTCGGGGCTGTCGGCGTCGTCGGTGGTAGGTGCGTTCGATCCAGGTCACGATCGCGATGCGCAGCTCGTCACGGGTAGCCCAGGTGCGGCGGTTGAGGATGTTTTTCTGCAGCAGGCTGAAGAACGATTCCATCGCGGCGTTGTCGCCGCAGGATGCGACTCGGCCCATCGATCCGACCATCTGGTGGCGGGTCAACGCGCGTCGGAATTTCCGGCTTCGGAACTGGGATCCGCGGTCTGAGTGCACCACGCATCCCGCGACATCACCACGCATCGCGACCGCGTTGGTCAGCGCGGTGACGGCCAGAGAAGACGTCATCCGGTCGTTGATTGAGTAGCCCACGATCCGGCCGGAGAACACGTCCTTGATCGCGCAGAGGTAGAGCTTGCCCTGACCGGTGTGATGCTCCGTGATGTCCGTCAACCACAACTCGTTCGGCTTGTCTGCAGCGAACCTGTGCCGGGTCCTGCCCGTCTCATCGACCACGACGCAGAGGTCGTCGTGAACGGCCGGGCCGGGTTTACGACCGTTCGTGCCGCGCTTCTTCCCGAACACGGACCACCAACGATTCATCGACGCGATCCGCCACGCTGTCCGATCCGACATCGGCTCGCCCGCGTCGCGGGCCTCGTCAGCGAGGAGCCGGTGCCCGAACTCGGGGTCGTCCAGGTGGGCGTCGAACAGCGCGTTCGCCCGATAGGCCTCACCGAGTTCCCGATCGGTGACCGGGTTCGCAAGCCACCGGTAATACGGCTGGCGAGAGAGCTTCAACACCCGACACGTCACCGTGACGGGGATCCCATCAGCGGCGAGCTCTGTCACGAGCGGGTAGGTCATTTTCCCGGCAGGTGCGCCTGCGCGAAGTACGCTGCGGCGCGGCGCAGCACCTCGTTCTCCTGCTCCAGCAACCGCACTCGCTTGCGCAGCTCGCGGGCTTCATCGGACTCGGCCTTGGTCACTCCGGGCTTCGCGCCCGTCTCGACAGCAGCCTGTCGCATCCAGTTCTGCAGGCACGTCTCACTGATTCCGAAATCCGCTGCGATCTGCCGCAACGGGACCCCGGGCTCCCGGTTCATGGCGACGCGCACGACGTCGTCACGGAACTCACGCGGGTAGGGCTTAGGCATGGTGCTCATCCTTCCAGCAGCGCCTCACGGCACCACAGCTCAGATGTCACCTGTTCCTACAGCAGACCCTCGACGACGGCCGCGCAGTAGACCTTCCCGGTCTTTGTCGGATGTTCCGTGATGTCGGTGACCCAAAGCTTGTCTGGTCCGTCCGCGACGAACTTTCGCCGCACGAGATCTTCATGCGGGGCCGGCAGCAGTCGGGTCTTCCCGCGTTTGCGGCGGTGGCTAATCCCCGCGATCCCGGCCCGTCGCATCAGCCGGGCAACGCGCTTCTTCCCGCACCGGATCTGCAACCCGAGGCGCAGCTCCGCATGCACGCGACGCGCGCCATAGCTGGTCCTGGAGTCCTGATGGATGCGGACGATCGTGCCAGTCAGCTCCGCATCGACTCGACACCTCTCCGAGATCGGGCGGCTCTTCCAGGCGTAATAGCCCGATCTCGAGACCCGCAGCACCTGGCACGCCAAAGCCGCTTCGATCCCGGTGGCGACGAGACGGTCGATCACCGGGAAGACCCTTTTGGGCCGACCACCTCCCGTGCGAAATACGCCGATGCTTGCCGTAGGATCTCGATCTCCGCCGCCTGAACCCTGTTCTCGCGCCGCAACCGGACCAGCTCGGCGCGTTCGTCCGAGGTCACGCCCTCCTGGACGCCCTCGTCAACATCGGCGATCTTCATCCACCTCCGCAGACACGACTCGCTGATCCCGAGGTCCGCCGCGAGCTGCGCGATCGGCTTCTCCTTCGCACGAGCGAGCGCCACGGCCCTCCGACGAAACTCCACTGGGTGAGCTGCAGGCATGATGACTCCTTCACGAACGACTCTCGCCGCTCAGATCAGGTGTCCACAAGACCGGGTTCAGCTCCCTGCGCGTCACGTTTTGCAGGGTTTGCAGGCTGTTGGTCACTTGATTGGTCCACTTCACGTCAGGTCTGTCGCATCCTGCGCGATGGCCTCGCCGCCTTTACCAAGTCCGGCAAGGAACTGGGACGTCGTGAGCACCTCGTATGGGCGCGAGACCCAGTAGCCTGCTGGCGTCAGATGGCGAGTAACGAAGCGTGTTTGAAGCACGTGGGCGCCGTGGTCCGGCAAGGGCTCCAGGCCGAGCTTCTTCGCTATGTCTTCAACGTAGGGCTTCAACTCTGCCTCCTTGCGCGCGAGCTGAGTGGCGTAGCAAGGCTTGACCTTGCCCTTGTTCTCCGAGTCGCTGTAGAAGGTCCGCAGCTGGCGCGCTGTCTCCGCAAAGCCATAAACCGATGCTGGGTCTTTCGCCTCGATCAGCCAGATGTTCGGATCGCCGCTACGCCCGCAAACGAGGTCTACTTCTGTCGTCAGGTTCGGGACGCCCAGACGAGCGTGGTCGCCAGGCTTCACGCGCGCGATGGTCTTGAACCCGACTTCTTGAAGCTGCCGCTCAAGTGTTCGCTCGAACGCCTTGTTCCTCCCTGATCGTCTTTCAGCAAGGGCCTTGGACACCTTGTCAGGTACCTCGCCTGTCCAGGGAAGAACGCCCTGTGTCAGCTGATTGTTGTAGACGCTCAGGGTTGTCAGGAGATACTGCGGAGCGATCAGGATGGTGCCATCCGGACGTCTTACGAGCGGTTGAACAAGTAGACGATGCCTGCGGGTCCGTGTTTGCCAAGGCTCCCAGCTGCTGGATCGAAGGATGTCTGAGGTCACTGTGAGCAATTGAAATGCGTGCCGGAGACGCAACCGCTGTTCTTCATCGGGATCACCGGCTGCTTCAAAGACCCAGCCGAGAGCCTCGTCCTCTGAGGCAAATGTGATGCTTCTGCCGTCGTTGAAAGAATCCCACTGAGCGAGCGCCATCAAGACTATGAAGAGATCGGAAGTGGACGCGCCGAAGGATTCCAGCATCGCTGGGTCAACGGCGTCCTCAAGTCCTCCTGCGCTTGCCTCGTCGTCATCGAGTACCGGGCCGAGGCGGATAATGGCTGCCGCCGTGTTGAGAGATCCCCCTTCCAGCACCCATGAATCATCAGTCACGTGGTCATCGTCTTTGAATGTGAGCTCGTATGCAGCACTGATCTCGATGATCGCTGGAGCAACCCGGTGATGCAGCCGCTCGCTCAACGTCGTCATTGTCCGGTATGCATCTGCGGCAGCTAGGAGCGCACTCCAGCTCTGAGCCGTAACAGGCTGTTGCCCATCAACATCCGGGTCCAGTCTCAATGCGGCTTCGACGATGATCTCGTTGCACTGCCGTAGTTCGAGCGTTTCGCTGGCGAGCTCGGCCATGCGCGCCACTGGATCCCACTCCGTGCTCAGATTCTGGGCGACGCGGGTCAGGTTTCCTTGTTCTTCCTGGAGGTGGTCATAGACACGATTGAGTTGCTCCATCCCCGTGGCGACGATCACATCGGTGTTGTGCAATGCGATTCGACCGTTGAGCTGTTCCAGAGCTGCGGGCGCGAGATGGGTTCTGACTAGCGTATTGGCTTCGATCCCACGGTACTCGCCGGGTTGTATGCCCATCCCGTGCAAGCGACGGGCGAAGGATGCAGTTGCTGCTGACTCGTCAGATGGGCTCAGCTGCCAGGGTCTCGGCAGATGGTTGAGTTTGGTTCGTGCGGTCTTCGTCTCGAGTATCAGGAATGGTCGGCAGGCGAGCCATTCGCGTCCGGTCTCTTGTGCAACGCTCTCACCGACGCCGCCGTACACCAGAAGCTGTTCGAGGGCGTTGGCTGTGAGCGCATTGGCTGCGAAGGGTTTGCCGTCCGCCTCCTGCACGAACTCCTCCAGGTCAAAACTCCAGAGCGCCACGCGCGGAGCACCTTCCGTTCGAGTCCGCGAAGACGAGAACTCGACCACTTCATCGCCTCGTTCAGCCGTCCGAAGCCAGAGCCGGTACCCGGGAGTTCCGAGATCCTCGTGGGCATGTCGCCATGACTCACCGATCGCGTCGAAGGCGAAGATGAGGCCTCCACAGACGTCAAACAGGAACCGATGCTCCTGGTCGTCGGTCCAGTCCGGATCGGATCTGACGATTGCGATCGGAGGCGTGATGAGAGGCAGGGACCATCCGATGCGATTGGGGGCATGGTGGGTTCCCCGTCGATAGTCGTATTCGCTCTCGGGGCTAAGAAACGACACGGACGCGACGTTGCCGGATGAGATTTCGGCCATCTCCGCGTGCCGCAGCGGCGGTAGCCCTGTTCCGTGAAGCGCCACTTCTAAGCGCGAGAGAGCGACCGCGCGCTCCCACTCGGCCTCTCCTGCGTGCGCCTCGAAGTACATATGTGTTGGGCTGATCCCGCCTTTGAAGAAGGTCTTGTCGTTCGTCCTCCATGGTTCCCAGTAGTTGATTGCTTCCCAGCCGAAGCTGGATGGGAAGTCTGGTGAGCTCAAGTCACGGACGAATCGATACAGGTCGTCGTCAGCTGTTGCTGTCTCCGCAATCCAGGTGAGGTCTTCCAGTGCGAGCGTTGCTTGGCCAGGAGCCTGAGGTGCCATCAGATGAGATGTGCCTGCGACGATGACAAGCGGAACGACGCTTGCGCCGGAGAGCAACTTGATGGTGCCGCCACCAGCGATCTGTGCCGAGATCGGGCCGTCGGACGGGTCATGATCCCGGACGCGGTCTGCCAGCGTTACACACGCTGGCGACGACGGCCCTGTTCTAGGAAGGTCTTCTGTGAAGAGGATCGATACCGCGATGAAGTTTGGCCCGTCGACCGGAACGAGCCACTGGATTTCGTTTCCTGTCAGTGGGGGCGTCTCATCAGGTGCTTTGGGCGGTGCCTCAATCAAGGTATTCGAGAAACGCCAGAGTGCGCCGCGGATCGCATCGATGCAGGAAGCCCGGAGCGCTCGCCTGGCGTGGTTGTCACGTTCAAGGCCATCGACAAGTTCCGTGACCGCGTGAGCAAGCACTTCGGGGACATAGGTCGGTGGTAACCATCGATAATGCGGGTCAGGGGTTGAGAGTCGATAACGCAGAGTCCGCCCGAAAGGGCTCGTCGGACTCTCGTGGTCATACTTTGCCGAGATCGCCGGCGAGGTCATCCATTCAAGCGCGAGCAGATCCGCTTGGTCGAGTTGGAGCGGCTCAAGCGGGTCAGCGGAAACGAGCCTGCCGGCGGCGTCCAGCTCGTTGACTGGAAGGTCGATCTTGTCGCCGAGTTCGATGTCCGGAGCCGGCTGCCACTCCGGCAACAGAGTATTCAGGCAGTGGTCCACGTACGTGAGCGCTACTCGAACAACGTTGGCGATCCCAAACTTGTGCCGCCGCACAAGTCGATCATCGACCGCGTCGGCAAGTCGCAGAGCCCGGGAAAGGTCGGCTATCGGCCTCTCGACCAAGCCGGGCACGTAACGCAGCAGTTCGTCACCGACTCGGACAGTAGCGACATTGGTGGGGTCGGTCGAGATGTAGTCCTCGTGCATGACACCGATGCCCTTAGACTCAGCCGCCGCGTCAACTAACTCCTGTACACCGAGGAGAGGCTCTCGCGGACTCTCGTTGGTAATGGAGCTCGCGCGGAGGCTGGCGGCGAGCGCTACGCCTAGCGACGTGGCGCGGTGCCGGGCGGCCGGGGATGAGGCCGCCGCAAACAGTGTGGTCCACAGCGGGTCAGCGTCGAACCGACCATAGGTTTGCGCAAGTTCGTCAAGTTCGGGCGCCACGGCCTTGGTATGAGTGCGCTTCGGCTTTCTCGCCTTACTCCGGCCCATGCCAGCCCCCAAGCCCACGTCGACGACACGGCCCCATGTGTCGTTCACGGTGCTGCGTCCGTACCAGGCGCCCGAACGCCGAGCTATCGCGTCCTGCTCCGCCCATCTTTGATACCTCGGGCGCGTGTTCGATGGAGCTGTCGGCGGATGCGCCGTCGGGCGCTGTCCCAGTCGTGGAAGAAGTCCGCATGCGTCCCGGCCTCAGTACCAGTGGGGCGCCGAGGCGCCTCGTGTTCGCAGCCTCGTCCTCGCACGCTGTACCGGGCGAAGAGCTCCAAATCGTGTACGGATCGTGTCGTAGACGTCGGTTGTTCCCGATTCGTCAACGACCGACACGAGTAGGGCGAACGGAATCTTGGTGGGTGAATTGTCGAGGGCTCCGCTTCTTCGCGCGACGTACGACAGCTCGAGTCTGGGCAGCTCGACCTCGGTGGGCTTCAAAGCCACTCGGTAGTGGCGAACGGTTTCCCATTTCCCGCTGTCACGCAACTGAGCCTCCGATGCGCCTCGTTTTGCTACGCCCAACGTCTTAGTGACAGGTTCTTGGCTCGGCGTCCAGCCCTGGGCGAGAAGCGCGCGTGCCGTGTCGCCGCCAATATCCAGAGTTTGCTTTTTGTCCGGTAGCCCCTTGGGCGGGGTGAACGTATGGATTCTGTGGTGCGGTCGTAGAACGAGTTCCAGGGAAGCGCTGGTGTACTCGGTCGGCTGGGTCGGGTCGACAGGGGATGCATAGGCGAGCGTGATCTGGAGCTGCACATCGGTAGTGGCGGGGTCGGCGACCGGCACTTGATATCCGAGGAGGTCGCCACGCTCGATCTGATCGACATACAGGACGTGCGCCTCGTTGGGCGCGCAGTCCAGAAGTTCTTCGAAGCTGAGCGGCTGGCGCCCGTAGCCCACTTCATCGCGGAGCTTCACGTGGTTTCTCGGGCGTTCTGCGAAGTGCGTCGCGAACGCCCGAAGGACACTGCTGTTGACTCGTGGGAGCCGGGTGACGAGGTCGGCGAGGGCATGTGTTGTCACTGGCGCCGCGAAGCTCGTGCCCGCAGCTTCGAGGAAACCACCGTCCGCACGGACGACGTTGAACATCCTTTTGTCACTACCACCGAACTGAACACCCAAGGGCTGGACCCGCGCTCCGTGCCGTCCCGGTCCCATCGACGAGTACGGCGCCCTTGCCCACGGCTTCTCCGGAGCAGGAGCGTCGCACGCACCAACGGCAACTCCGTTCGCCATGTCGGCCGGCACCTGAACTCGGTGGAGACCGGCTATCTGATCCTGATCACCGTCGTTGCCGGCCGCGACGACGAAAAGCACGTCCTCTTCCCACGCCAGTTGGTCGAGTTCGCTTGTCCAACGGTTCGGCTCCATGTCGTCCTCGACGGCGAGAGTGGGGCCGAGGCTGAGATTAACGAGGCGATGCCCCTTGGTCTCGACTGCTTCTTTGATGCGATCGAGAACCCAATAGCCTTCGAGGTCTCCTGGGATGTTCGGGGCCGGGAGCACTCGGTAGCTCTCGACGGGAAGTGGCGGCGTTGGCGCTTGCTGTCCGGGCGCGACGAGGCCGTAGAGAACTGCCCCAGTGACGCCGGTGCCATGATCGAGTTCGCTCTGATCCGGCGCCTCCGGAGTGAGATCGTGCGTCGGGATAGCGAACAGGGAGCCGCTTCTGCGGGCAGTGTCCACGCCGCCATCGAATACCGCGACGGAAACGGTGGTGAGCACAGGTTGGTTTGTCGGCGGTGCCGTGAGCCGCTGCACGCTGCGAGTGCCGAAGCGTGGCCGGGGTCGGATCGCTGGCATCGGACGTAGCACGCGCAATGGATTGAAGCGAGCAAGAGCTGCCACTCGTTCGCTTTCGAGGCTGACCGGGGTGAAGGTCAGCCCGCCGACTCGCCGAACGTAGTCCCGGTGTACCTCTCCACCCTCGTTCGCGATGAGTGAGAACCAGCGTTCGAGCGTCTCGTCATCGAGTGATATCTGCTCACCGAGCCTCGACGTGCGAGGGTGAAGGACTGCTTCCCAAACTCGTCTTTCGGAGGACTCAACGTCGCTCTCTGATGCGTCCGGTGTCCGCAAGACATCGGACTCGCGCGGCAGTGCTATCTCGCTGAGCTCCCGAATCTGAGCGAAGGCTTGATCCTCTGTACGGTTTCGGCCGCCGTCCGTGATCAGCCGCCGAAGCTCACTCAGCCCGCTGTCTGAAACGGTGAAGATGAGTCGTCGGGTCTGCGCTTCGACGCTTTTCGCCTTGGTGACGTACTGGCCGACGTCCGCCCGCGATCCAACCGGGGATGCACCAACATGGGCCAGGAGCTCAGTCGGAAAATACGACGCCGCGAGATAGTTCGGGAGGAGCTTTGCCTCGACGTAGACACGATCGCTTGCACGCAGTGCCTGCGGCAGAGTCGCAACCGCTTCGGTCGCGGCGAGTACCTGTGGCGCAAGAATGGTCTGCGCCTGTTCGACGGTTTGTGGTTCGTGCTTTTCACCGCCACCGGAGCGCGGTGCCTGAACGTCAAGTTTCAGTGCTTCCCCGTTGACGAGAAGCGGTCGCGATACAGCTTCATTGCTTCGCACGTCCGCCACGCTGGACTCCTTCTGCTCGTTTGATACCGGCGGCGACGGTCGGATGGCTCACGCCCACAAACGCAGCGATCTGCCTGTTCGACATCTCCAACTTGTCGCGCATGGTCAAGAAGAGCCTGTCACGGTGGGGCCCGGCGTCCCCGATGTGACGCGCCAGCTGGCTGAGGAGTTCATCGGTCACCGCGGAACCATTGAGGATCGAGCGTCTGTGCGCAAGCGACCAGAACCGTGTCAGGTCGGAGCTGGTTGTGCCGGATGTGAGTTCACTCGCGAGAACAAGAGCGTCGATGTCGACCCCCTCGAAGCCCATGGCGAGGTTGTCCAAGATGGCACGTCGCTCCTCGTCACCTGGAAGTGACAAGACCAAGGAACGGTCGAAGCGTCGTTCAACTGCTGTGTCGAGGAGTTGGGGGTGGTTGGTCGCCGCGATCAACAGGCTAGTGTCGGGCCAGCGGTCGAGCTCGACCAGGATCACATTGACGATGCGCTTGAGCTCACCGATGTCCGAGTCGTCGTCCCGTCGCTTGGCGATGGCGTCAAACTCATCCAAGAGCAGCACGCAAGGACCACTCTTCGCGTAGTCGAGAACGGACTTGATGTTCCGTCCGGAGGTCCCAAGGTAGCTGGAGACAACTGACGACAGATCGAGGGAGAGCAGTGGTAGTTGGAGCGACCGCGCCAACCAGCGGGCTGTCATGGTCTTGCCCACACCGGGAGGTCCGCTCAACAGGAGCGTGCGAGTGAGACCTGCGCCTGCGCGTCTCAGCTCGTCTGCGCGGCGACGCTCCAGCAACATCTCGTTGAGCTCAGCCATCACGTCGTCGCTGAGGACGAGTCCCTCACCGTCTGGCAGGAGATCGATGTCCACCAATGGCTGCGCACTGTCGCCTTCGGTCGGGACCGCACCCGAGACGTAGCGCAACTCGGTCGTATCAGAGCCAGCCGCGATGGCCTGATGCACGGCGTCACGGAACGACTCGATATCCTGGACGCCGGTAGGTACCGACCGCATCAGTCGTGAGGCGAGCTGCCGTACGCCGGCACCATGACCACGTGTCCCGACGCGGACGAGGTCAACCACAGCGCGCTCAAGCCCATCGGAAGCGTGGTAACTCTTGTTCGCTGCTGCCGCCATGCTTACCATCCTATCGAAGCTTTCCCCACCCGTAAGGCAGGTGCGCCCGGTAAGACTATGACATGAGCCTCCGACACTTACCGGTCGGAAGCCCTCCCTCTGCCACGCCACAGCGGGCTGGGAGGCCGTGGCTGTCAGTAGGAGGTCTGGTCGCAGATCGATGGCTGACCGCTCCGAGCGGCGTCACGACGCGCAATGGCCTCTTCGATGAGGGCCCGCATGAGCAGGATCGTGGTGACAGGTCCGTTGAGGATGAGCTTGATCGAGTTCCACGAACACAACAGAACCACGAGGTTGAGCCAGCCGGCTCCGCCGTTCTCGATGGTGGTGACGCACCAGTGGGCGGCGAGCAGGTACGGGATCGCGAGGAGCATCGCTGGGATGCCCCAGCGCAGGCCGCGGCGGGTGCGGGTAGCGACGAGCAGGAGGTTGGTGGGCGCGTAGCTGAGGATGCTGTGGGCGCGTACGCTGGCCGCCCAGATGAGCCGGAACATGGGCATAGTCCTCTCAAGGGTTCGGCGACAAGAACCTGAAGGACCGCCCGCCGTTGCGGGATGGTCATACCGTCGCGGGCAGCGACAGCGCCAATATAGAGGCCGCCTCGTCATCCACTGTACGACGCGGCCCTGACATCGGGAAGGGCATGCGCGTCACAGCGAGCGGCGCACCGGCTCCCGTCCGGGCCGCCATTGCAGCTCCTCCCCCGGCCCTCGCGCGAGGTCGCGTGCCTGGTCGAGTGCGGCGCGGGCGCGGGCGGCGTCGATCTTCTGTACATCGTTCTCGGCCGGCGCCCCGAGCGGCGTCAGGTCCGCGATGCCGTAGCGGTCGCGGTAGGCGGCGACCGTGCGGGCCAGGCGACGCCAGGTCGCGGCGGCCTTGGTGTCCTTCGGCGGTGCGCCGAGCGCCTTCGTCCATCCCTGCTGTTCGGTGAGCGCGGTGTCGAGGAGGGCGGCGGCGCGGGTCTCGATGAGGTCGCGTCGTTCGGTGAGCGCCTGCCGGAGCTCGCTGCTCATGGTGCCGGTGGCTTCAGGGATGAGCCCGGCGATCAGGCGGGGTGCCTTGCGGGCGCGGCCGGACCCGGCGGGCCGAGCGGTTGCGCGGGCCACACGGTGGTGCAGAACGGCAGCGATGTCGTCGGCATCCGTGAATCCGCGCGCCCGCACGAGCCGCGGCAGCAGGGCCTCGATGTCGTGGTGGTTCGCCTCGGCGCGGCGAAGCTCGGCAGTCAATGCGCCGAACGCTGGGGAGCTGATCGCTACGTCCGCGTCGTCGTCGGTAAGTCCCGATGCGCGCACGAGGTTGGCCCATCTGTCGCGTTGGGCGGCGGCGGCGATCGTCTCGTATTCCGCGGCGAGTTGGCCGATGTTCGCCCAAGCATCCTGTTCGGCGGTGATGGTCTCGTGGGCGGAGAGCTCGGCGCCGACGTGCTGGAGCACCCCGAACAGCACGCTCCTCGCGGTGGCGTCGGTGTTGTCGCCGGGGTGCGGTCCCTGGTGGGATTCGTCGGGCTTGTCGATGGCGACGTAGGCGAGGTTCGCGTCCCGGCCGCGGGTGAGCGCGACGTAGAGGTTCTCCCGCGTCATGGATGGGTCGACCAGGACGTGCGAGGTGTCCACGGTGATGCCCTGCGCCCGGTAGGAGGTCACCGCGTAACCGAGGTCGAGGTGCTCGGCCGCGTAGACCGCCGGGAGCACGACCGACCCGCCCGTTCTGAGCCCGGCGCGGCGGAGGGTGACTGAGCCGTCGTCGCGGATATCGCTGACGGTCCAGCGGTCTCCGTTGCGGACCCAGGACCGGCCGGCACGCAGACGGCGGTCGTTGCGGCGGGTGATGACGGTATCCCCGGTCGCGGCGCGGGTGCCGTCGTGCAACTCGACCTCGCGGGTGCCGTGGACGGTGCCGTCGAGGATCAGGTCGGTGCGGGCGCGTTGGTTGAGCGCGAGGACGGATTCGTTGGAGTCGCTGACTAGCACGCTTGCGCGCCCCGCGAGCCGATCGGCTCGCCAAGCGGTGTAGGCGGCGTCGATCATCGTCTCTGTCTCCCCGCCGGCCACCCGGCCGTGCTCCATGTAGGTGTCGATGACCTCGGTGCGGCCATGCCGCAGGCCGAGGGAAGCGGTCTTCTCCCACGGGTTCGTGAACCTGTGGATGTCGACCAGCTCGGGCACGTCGTCCCGGTCGTGGACCAGAAGCGAGAACGTGCCGCCGGCGTCGACGGACTGGAGCTGTGCATAGTCCCCGACGAGCAGCACCTTCGCTCCTGCCTCGACTGCCAGCGCGCTGATCCGGTCCAGAGAGAGCGTGCCTGCGAGGGACGCTTCGTCCACGATCACGAGCTGACCCATACGGAACGACTGACCGGTGCGTTGATGAACCTCCCACCACTTCGTGGTGTTCTCCGTCGCGATCCCCAGGTCGTCAGCGAGAACCTGCGCGGCGACCGCAGACGGCGCAAGCCCGACCACGCTGCCGGGTCCGTGCTCGGCCTCCCACGCCCGCCGGAGCGCGGACATCGCCGTGGTCTTGTCGACGTGTCGGGTTTGACCGGCGTACCTACCAGGCAACAAGGGAGGTCGTCATGGACGGCACAACAGCAAACAACGGCGTGGAGCAGGTGGTGGTGTACCTGCGCATCTCCGAGGATCGTACCGGCGCGGAAGCCGGAGTCGAGCGGCAGCGCCAGGACTGTCTAGAGATGTGCGCGCGGCTCGGGATCAGTGATCCGGCGGTGTTCATGGATAACGACATCTCGGCCTACTCGGGCAAGAAGCGCCCCGGCTACCTGGAGTTGTTGGAGCGGGTGAAGCTCGGGCCGTCGCGGATCGTGGCGTGGCATGTGGATCGCCTCTACCGTCGCCCCCGCGAGCTGGAAGACCTCATCGACCTCGTGGAAACCCACCCGATCCGCATCGAGACCGTCAAGGGCGGAGCGTTCGACCTAAACACCCACGAAGGCAGGCTCATGGCCCGTCAGCTCGTCGCGATCGCCTCCTACGAATCCGGGCACAAGGCCGACCGGATCAGACGGGCGAATCAGCAGAAGGCCGAGCGCGGTGACTGGCATGGCGGCGCGAAGTATGGGTACGGCATCGGCGGTGTCCTAATCCCCGAAGAAGCAACAGTCATCCGTGAAATGGCCGACCGGTTCCTTGCAGGGCAGTCGGTCAGGCAGATCACGAGGTGGCTCAACCGCGACGACGGCCCGGTACCGCCGTCGAAGGGAAAGAGCCGGTTGAACGTGTGGCACGAGAGCACCGTCGGCTCAATCCTCTGCTCCGCACGTATCTCCGGCCAGCGCGCCTACGAACCGGCATCGAAGACGACAACGACGTGGGAACGACGCGACCGTGCGATCCTAGGGCCAGGGAACTGGGAAGCGATCATCACCCCCGAAGAGACAGCGCGTATCCGGGCGGTGTTCAACCATCCTGACCGACGCGTGGGCCGATCCTCGAAGAGCCTCCTCGCTGGGCTGATCATCTGCGGCAAGTGCGGCAACACACTCGTCTCCTCCGGGCTCCACCGGGGCGAGACATCCATCGGGAAGCGACGCTTCTACCGCTGCCTCCCTCTCCCCGGTCGCCCGGAGCGTGGCGGGCTTGTCGTGTCCGCGCACGGGATCGAAACGCTGGTGGGCGAGGCGATGATCACGCGGCTGGCCGCGACCACGCTGCCCACCACTGGGCCGGGTGAGGACGCGGGAGTGTCGGCGGCGATGGAGCAGATCACCGCCGCCCGCCAGCGGATGGAGGACATGGCCCGCGACTACGGCGCAGGCCTCCTCTCACGCACCGAACTGCACGCCGCGAAGACCGCCGCTACTGCGACAATCAGCAGTGCGGAACTCACCCTCGGTCGTAGCGCGAAGTCGTCGGCGTTGAAAGGCATCCCCATCGGCGACGAGGAAGCGTTGCGGACGGCGTGGGGTGAGGAGTGGTCGATCCCGCAGAAACGCGCGATCATCGCCGCACTGATCGACACCCTCATCGTCAAACCCGCACCCGTCAGCAAGCGCGGGGCAAGGTTCCGGCCCGAGCGCGTGGAACTCACCTTCAAAGCCTGACCCATAACGGCACGCGAGCGCCGCCGTCCCGATGAAGGACGGCGGCGCTCGCGCGTGCTGGCGGGGGTCAGTGTTCGGGGCGGGTAAGGACGCGGAGCTTGGCCAGCGTGACAGGATCGCTCACCCCGACCGGCACCCCGGAACGCTCACAGGCCTGGCGTGTCCACGCCACCACGTTGAAGCCCGGCGGCAGACCGCTCCGGCCCCGGCCCCGCCGCTCACGGGCCGAGGGGTTCATGGAAGTTCTGGGTGTGCTGGGGTCTGCTGTGGTCGCCTTCATAGCAGACAGGTACGCACCACAAAACACAACATGTAGCATTCATGATCGCATCGCTGCACTACATATAGTTCTTGGTCAGGTTCACGATTCAGGCATCGGTTCGGGGTTTGGCTGCCCAGATCGCCGCCAACAAGCCGGTGTCGCAGCGCAGCGGGTCGAGAGGTTCCCCGTCGAGCAGGCGCAGCAGAACGCCGTCGCCGACAGGTGTGCCCGCGTGCTTCTGGTCAGGGTTTCCGAGGACGATCCGCACCAGTGCTGTCCACGATCGTGGCGGTATGCCCAGCAGCTCAGGGGTCGCTCTGTCGCGACGCAGCACCTCGACCGCGCGAGCGCGCGACGGAAGATCGGCCAGCCGGTAGGCGACGTGCTCAACACACGCCGCAACGAGCGCGACATCCCAGCCCGTCGAGACGAACAATCCCACGGTGTCCGAGAGCGCCGTGGTGACCCTGGCGCGGTCACCGTTGTCGAAGTCGGCGTCTTCGTCGGAAGCAGGATCGACGGCGAAGGCTGGGTGATAGTCGGCTAGGTGCTCTCGCTCGGCGAACCGGATCGCGTCGTGGAACCCGGCGATCCGGGAGGTGTGGCGCACCTTGCTGGTCGAGGTCAGCATCCCCGCGGCCCGAGTCTCGGCGAGACAGGTGATCCGCACCGCGTGAGTGACCACCGCCCACGGGTTTCCCGCGTTCCGCGTTGACGGTGCGAGCATCACCTCGAACGCCACCGAAGCGACCGCCCAAGCATCGAGCCCGTACTTGCGCGCCAACCGCCGATACTTGACCGCCGTGAACTGCATCAGCTCGGCTGCTTCACGGTCACCCCGCCACGCGCCAGGCCCGGACTCGTGTAATCGGATCAACAGGATGCGTAGCCCTTCTGGACTCTCGAAACCGCTGCTGGTCGAGCCAGCCTGCCCCGCAGCATCGTCGCTGGCGGGTGAGGTATGTTCGTCCACGGTGACGCCTCCCAGAAGGGAGGTGCGCCACCGGAACCCAAATCAGCGCAATCATCAGGAGATGTACCTTCGGGCATTGCTTCCTAAGGCACGCGTTGACGTGGCGATGCTGTGTTGGTAGAAGGCCCAGCCGAACACGATGGTTCCGGCGAGAAGGATGGCGCGGGCGACGACGATTGCCGCGATCACTGTTGCATTAGGGAGCCCGCCCGCGACGAGGAGGCCGATGAGTACGAGTTCGTATGCTCCAAGGCCGTTGGGTGTGACGACAACGATGCTGGCGACGGTTGCTGCGCCGTATGCGACGAGGAGCAGTGCCGGGTCGGCGTAGAGGTCGAATGCCGCGAGGGCTATCCAGAAGAGTCCAGCGTCCGCTGCGTGGACGAGAAACGACCAAAGGAAGGGCGAAAGGAGCGCGCGAGGCTGAGCGAGGAGTTCCCGTAGTTCGACATGGAGCCCGTCGACGAAGCGGATGAGAGCGGCAGGTGCAACAAGCCGTGGTCTCCGCACCAGTTTTCCGAGTGAGTTGGTGAGGCACGCGACCAGCCCTGCAAAGCGATGCAGCGTTCTACGTCTGCGAATCAATATCACGGCACCGATCACCGACAGCACTGCGAGAACGCCGATCCCAGCCGCGGACCACACAATCGTGGCATTGCTCTGCCCGCTGAAGGTGAGCCAGAGGGTTGCTGCTGTGACGACCAGAGCGAAGGAGATGAAGGTGACTGCGAAGCGGGCGAACTGCGCCAAGGTTCCTTTGCTGGGCGAAACGCCAAGTGTGCTGAGTTTCCAACTCGTGTAAGTGATTCCGGCGGCTCCGCCGGAGGGCAGCATGTGATTGGCGAAGTTGAACTCCAGTGACATTCGCATCGCCGCGAGTGGGTGCATCCCGCGAAGCTCTCCCCGTGCTCGGAGGTAGGCGAAAAGTACTTCGCCGGTCACTGCAAAGCTCACAAGCTGCGCAGGGAGCAGGAGCATCAGCACCCATGGGTTCGCGTCACGAATGCTCTGGAACGCTTCGATCATGGTGGGCCATGCCGCCCAGATGATCACGGCGACGACAAGTGCCGTGATCGTGCTGACCCAGAAACGTGGAGACTTGTGCCAGGGCGCATGCTCGGGGCGGTCGCCTTCACCGATCGTCGAGATATCTGTGGGCTCACGCATCAGCGGTTCCGCGTCGTTCCCGAGGGAGCCTCCGAATCGGAGCGGCTGTGGCGAGGCCAACGTTTCGTGTTCCCGAACTGGTGTCGGGCGAGAGTGATGCTGTCTGTCGCGTAGTAGTGGGCGAGTTTCTTGCGGTCTATTGACCGGAACAGTCTTGCTTTGACGAGCATTCGGGAGGAGTAGCGGAGGCGGTGACCGGACTTGAGAAGAGCGATTGTCACGTCTACGTCTTCGCTGACCTGTTCGTCTCCCATCGTGACGAGGTGTCGCGCCGACAGCCAGGCTTCGCGGCGAATCGCGCTGTTGAAGCCGTAGAGCATCGGGGCCACTCCGATGCTGCGTTGGTGCCAGAAGCGGAACCCGCGGTACCACCAGGAGCCCCAGAAGTGGTTGCCGGGTGAGAGCTCAGCGATTGCTGCACTGCCGCTTTGTCCGTGTAGTCCGGGCTCGGTGAAGTCCTGTCGAATGCAGGCGATCCAGTGGGTATGCACGATCGTGTCGGCGTCGATCCTCGCGATGACATCACCCTGTGCCGCGTCGAAGCCTGCTTGTCGGGCATAGGTGATGCCTTGTCTGGACTCCGTGATGATTCGAATCTTGGGGAACTGAGCCGCGAGACGGACGGTGTCGTCAGTGCTGCCGTTGTCCACGAGGATGATCTCGTCGGGTAGGTCAGTCTGGTCAGCGAGCGCCTGTAGGCAGCGGGTGATGATCCGTTCCTCGTTGAATGCGGGAATGACGACGGAGATGGTCGGGACTTGTGCGGCCACTAGGGTGGCCTGCGCATCGTCGGGTTCAGGCATCGCTGGTGAGTTTTCTCGTGGCGATAAGGGCGCTGACGAACACGGTGCTGAGGAATAGCGCGGACATTGCTCCGAAGGTGAGTGCGATTTCGCCCCATGGGATCGCTGCTATGGCGGTGGCGACGGCGTCTCCCGCCCCGGAGAGGTAGCGCCAGGCGATGAACGCGAATGCTGCGGTGAGGAGCACTGCGCTCGTTGTGAGGAGTACGGCGGCTTCGGAGAGCAGCGTGGTGATGATTCGGGGCCGGGAGATTCCGAGCAGGTTCAGCATCCGGTACTCGGAGCGACGGTTGAGAGTCGATGCGGCAAGTCCTTGGATCATCGCGACGATCGCGAGTGCATAGACGGTGCCGAAGAGTGCGATGTTTCCGGAGCTTGCGCTGGATTGTCGCTGTTCGACGCGGGTCTGCACGAACTCTGCTTTCGTGAGCATCGGCGCGGTCTCAGAGAGTGCATCAGCGACGGTGCCGCTCTGTCCGGGGACTGTGGTGAGGAACACCCGAAGGTCCCAGACTTGGGGGTTGAGTGTTTCCAGCACGTTCCAGTCCACCAGGAGGTCGGTGTAGATCCGTGAGGAGATCACCGCCCCTACCTCGAGCTGCACGGTCTGCCCGCCCGGCGCTTCCACTTCGATGAGGTCTCCGACCTCGTCTGTTTCCCGGGTCGAGACGATGCGGTTTCCGCCCACGTCGGCAAAGGACCCCGAGGTGGGTTCGCCGACGAACATGTCGGTATAGCTTGTGAGGTCGACGAAGTTGAAGACCGTGAGGAACGTGCCGTCGGGTCGCCCCACCTCTATGAGGCGGGTGGTCGACGCGGAACGCATGACGCCCGTCACTCCGTCCTCTTCTGCAGCGTCGTCTGCGACGGTATCGGCTTGCTCGGTGGTCTCGGGGAGAGCGACCAGGTCTGCGGTGATCTGAGTGTCGTAGTCGGCTTGCATGGTTGCCTGGTCGGGTCCGGACCCGATGGAGAAGCCGCCCATCACCCCGACGAGGATCAGCACCGGCAGCACGTTCGACGCGAATCGTCGCGCGTCCCGGTTCGCCCGCTGCGCGACGAGCACACCAGAGCCGCGAATGATCGGCCGGAGAATCCACGAGATCGCCCGCGCGACGGCAGGGACGACAAGAGGTGCGAGCGCTCCCAGCGGAAACACGATGAGGAGCGGGACGAGCAGCGAGGCCACTGGGTTCTCGCTACCCGTGTCGGGCATGAAGAGCAGGAAAAGGGCGAGTCCCGCGACCGACAATGCCGCAACAGCGATGCGCATGACACCCATGCGTCGCGCCGCCTGCCCGGTGGTGTTCCCGTCGAGCGCTTCCAGCACATTCGCCGTCTGACGACCACGCAGGCTGAACCACGCGGCGATGATCGAGCACAGGATCATCCCGGCAGCGACCGCGAGGAGCGTTACGACCGGGAATCCCAGATTCACGTGCAAGGACTGCCCGAAGACCCCGATGTTCTGCAACAGGAGGTAGAACGGGTGGGCGAAGAGCTGCCCGAGCAGGACCGCCAGAATCACGACGATGGCGGAGAAGATCAGGGCTTCGAGCGCGATCATTCCTCTGATGCGGAGCACGCTCGCCCCGGCGAGCCGCATCTGACCGAGTTCACGACGTCGAAGCGCGAGCATGTTGCGAAAACCGAGGAACACCAGCACCAACGCGACCGCGACCGTGGTGAAGCACATCACCTGGAGGATGCCGCGCGAGGCGGTCAGACTGGATCGCACGACCCTCGCATCGAACTCCGAGAACTGCGACCAATCGACCGCCGCTCCCGACGCGAGGCCGGTATAGAGCACCATTTCTGCGGTCGCGATGACCGTCGCGACGCCCAGGAGCACCGCCGCCCCAACGTATGCGGAGAGGTGATGCCTCACGAAGGCGACGGACACCGGGAGCTGCCGGGCAGTGCTGCTCATCGTGTCGAGCTTTCGAGCGTGGTCATCCGGTCGCTGACCGTGCGCGCTGTCGGGCCATCCATCGTGTCGATGAGACGCCCGTCAACGAGGAACAGCACCTTGTCCGCGTACGCGGCGACCTGGGGGTCGTGCGTGACCATGACGACCGTGGAACCGACCTCTCGGAACTTTCGGAACTGGTCCATGACCTGGAACCCGCTTTTGCGGTCAAGCGCCCCCGTAGGTTCGTCCGCGAAGATCACCCGCCTGGTCTGCGCGAGAGCGCGAGCGATCGACACCCGCTGCTGCTGTCCACCTGAAAGCTCCGTTGGATACGACTTCGCCTTCTCGCGAAGACCAACGTTGCCCAGCGCCTCCATCGCAGCATCGACCGTCACGCTCTGCCCACCGAAGAGCGACGGCAGGGTGACGTTCTGGATCGCGGTGAGCGCTTCGAGGAGGTTGAAGTGCTGAAACACGAAACCGAAGTCGTCGCGGCGAAGACGGTCAAGTTCCTTCGGTTTCGCGGAAGTCACGTCGATGCCGCCGAACAGAGCTGAGCCCTGGCTCGCACGGATGAGCCCCGCGAGGCAGTACAACAGCGTGGACTTCCCGGACCCCGAAGGCCCCATGATCGCGGTGAACGAACCGTCCTCGAAGGAATGGTCGATACCGTCCAACGCGACCGTCTCGACATGACCGTTCGAGAAGACGTGTCCAAGACCCTGAGCTACGAGCATGCTGTCCCTTTCCAGAAAGACACGCACACCCCGTGACAGAAGATCGTGAACACTGGCGGGGATGCGCCACTTCAATCCAACGATCAGCGCTGACGACGCGCGAGAGAGCGGGCACTCCTCTTCGAGGTGTAGCCAGCTATACCTTTTCCGGTTCTCCGCCGCTTTCGGAGGTGGTCTCCGTAGGCTTGAACCATGGAGAACGCGAGAATCTGGGCAGCGCTGACGCGCTCACCCTGGCGTTTCCTCTCCAGCAGATGGCCTTGGGTGTCACTGGTCTACCTTGTGTTCAGCGCGCTCCTCGGAGTGCTGCTGATTCCGGTCGTCGTCCTCGGCTTTCTCATCCTGCCCCTCAGCGGCCTCGTTATCGGTGCCATCGAGCGGAGGCGAAACCGGCTGCTCGGCTTTGCCGCTCTTGACTCGCCACACGCGGTTGTGGGCGAGGACGAGCGCCCCCATTGGCTGAGCATCCGCCTCACCGAGGCCTCGACCTGGCGAGAGACAGCCGCACTACTCGTTGACCTCGTGCTCGGGATCATCGCACTGACCGTGCTGTTCTTCGAGGGCGTGGCCCTCGTCGCTCTCGGCATGATCGCCTACGCAGGTCTCACCGGCCCCACCCGCACCCAGTTCTTCGGTGACGCAGAAGGAACGATGACGCCAGGAAACTGGTGGCCGATCATCCCTCTCACCCTCGCGCTGCTCTGCCTCCTCGGGTATCTGAATACGATCCTCGCGGCCGCTCAAGCCTCTCTGAACAGCGTGCTCTGCGCCCCACGGCAGCGTGATATCGACCGGCGCGTCGAAAGGCTCACGCGCTCGCGCGCCGCCCTGGTGGAATCCTTCGAAGTCGAGCGCCGTCGCATCGAACGGGACCTCCACGACGGGGTCCAGCAAGAACTCATCGCGCTGGGTGCCCGACTCGGCATGATCAGCTACGAGATCGAGGAGCTGACAGCAAGCAACCCGCAACTGCGCCCGCTGCTCGCATCTGTCGACTCCGCGCAAGGCCAAGCCGAACACGCCATGGCGACGCTTCGTAACACGGTCCGCGGCATCCACCCTTCTGTCCTCACCGATCACGGTTTGAGCACCGCGCTCCAAGAACTCGCCGAACGGACACCGCTGACCGTGCGCCTGCACCGGGACGATGCCACCGTGCGCTACCCGGCGGCCGTCGAGACCAACGCTTACTACTTCGTCAGCGAAGCCCTCAACAACGCCGTCAAACATGCAAACGCCACGACCGTCGAGATACGCGAGCACACGGACCAGGGCGTACTCACCATCACCGTGACCGACAACGGACACGGCGGAGCAAATGAAACGAACGGGCTCGGGATCGCAGGGCTTCGAGACCGTGCGGAGACGTTGAACGGAACGCTCTCGCTCGACAGCCCGGAGGGTGGGCCGACACAGATTCAGATGAGCCTCCCGTACACCGTCGAAGGAGACGCTCATGCGTATTCTCATCGCTGAAGATTCCACACTCCTACGCGAAGCCCTCACCGCTCTCGTGGAAAGACTCGGACACACCGTCATCGCCACCGCACAAAGTGCGATCGAACTCGAAACCGAGTACGCACGCCTGAACGATGCAGATGCCTTGCCCGACCTCATCATCACCGACGTGCGAATGCCGCCGACGAACACGAGCGACGGGCTCCTCGCGGCACTCAAGATACGAGCCGAGCACCCCCGCCAGCCGATCATCGTGCTCTCTCAATACCTTGCCGACACCAACGCCAGAAAACTCCTCACCCTCCCCGAGGGAGCCGTCGGGTATCTCCTCAAAGACCGCGTCAACCGCGTCCGAGACTTCGCACGCTCGCTCGACAACGTCGCAGCCGGAGGCACAATCATCGACCCCGAGGTCGTCCAGCACCTCCTCGCCACCGCCGGCAACGGCCCCCTCGACTCCCTCACACCACGAGAACACGAAGTCCTCAGGCTCATGGCGGACGGACACTCCAACAGCGTGATCGCCAGCAAACTGGTACTCAGCGACCCCGCCGTCAGCAAACACATCGGCAACATCTTCCAGAAACTCAATCTCGACCCCGTCGACGAAAACCGACGCGTCAAAGCCGTCCTCACCTACCTCAACGCATCACGATCCTGATAGACCCCGCACACCCTACTCGGCCTCACTACCTCATCGCCGACCTCCAACACAGTTATGGACGTATGCCACGGCGGGGCCGTGGAGCACACCTACCTTGCGAGACCACTCGCGAGGAAGGCGGCGACCGGGATGAAAGGCGGCGTGATCCTGTACCGCGGTGCGGGCACCGCCGCGCGCCGATACCTCGAAACAGACCGGTCCACCGCCGACGACTACTACCTCGAGGCCAGAACCGCCCTCGCCGAGTTCACCGCCACCGACGCCACCGGCGAAGTGATCGACGCGCGGACACTCGATCCGGAGCAGTACGCGGCTTGGGTGGACTGGATCGACCCCGTGTCGGGGACGTCGATGGGGACCCCGCGTGCCGCGGGTGAGGGGTCGCGGGGATCGCCGAGGTTTGCGGAGATGGTGATCAATGCCCCGAAGTCCCTGTCTATCGCCGCCGCGCTCCACACCGACGTGTCCGACGCCCTCGACATCACGCAGCGGGATGCGGCAGCGGAGATCCGCCGGTGGTTGGCCCGCAACTCGGTCACCCGTGTCGGCCCGAGGGACGCCCGCGAGATCATCCCGGTGGAGCAGTTGCAGACCGTCGCCGTCACACACAAGACGTCGCGTGCCGGTGACCCGCACCGGCATATCCATTTCCAGATCAGCACGCGCGTGGTTGCGGCCGGGAAGTGGCGTGCGCTCGACACTGCTGCATTGTTCAAGCAGCAGGGAGCGATCCGTGCGCTTGGGACCGCGGTGATCGCTGCACACCCGCAACTCGCACGGGTACTGGATGCGCACGGGCTCACGCTCGATCCGGTGTCGGGTGAGGTGGTGGAGTTGCAGCGGTCCAACCATGTGTTGTCGAAGCGTGCACGGCAGGTGGAACGCAACCTCGACCGCCTCGAAAACGATTGGGAACAAGCACACCCCGGCGAAACCCCTGGGCCGGTCGTGCAAGCGCGGTTGTTGCACAAGGCATGGGCGCTGCAACGGCCGAGCAAGAAGCCGAGCTCGTTGGGGTCGGAGGTCGGGTGGCGGGCCGAACTCGAAGACGCCGGATACAACCCCGCGCACCTCACAAAGGCCACCCGAAGCCCGATCGTGGGGTTGGACGACCTATCGATCCAGGAGGTCGCCTCCCGCGCGCTGGACCGGTGCGCGGCAGGTGCGTCGGCGTGGACGGTGCACACGATCCGGGAGCACGTCACCCGTATCACCACTGAGCATGGCGTGACTGCAACACCCGAGGAAGTGCGGGAGTTCGTGCAGCTCGCGACCGACCTTGCACAAGCGGACTGCTTCTCCGTCCTGCCCGAGCATGCTGCACGCCCCGACCACGTCGCACACCTCACCAGCCTGCACGTCATCGAAGCCGAGACCCGACTGCGCGACCTACTCACCGACGCAACACCCGAGCAGGAGCCACAGCCCCCGGATGTTGCAGCACTCCCATCCGCGTCCAGTCTCGATCCGGATCAGGTGCAGGCTGCCGCGGCGATCGCATCGACCGACCCGCTCGTGATCGTGGAAGGGGCAGCCGGGTCAGGCAAGACCACGATGCTGCGCCCCGCCATCACCGCCACCCAGGAAGCGGCCAGGCGGATGCGGGTGGTAGCGCCGACGAAGAAGGCCGCACACGTCGCCGGAGAAGCCCTCGGCATCCCCGCCGATTCTGTTGCCGCGCTCGTGCACGCGCACGGGTTCCGGTGGAACCGCGACGGCGTCTGGACCCGCCTCACCCCCGGCCAGACCGATCCCGAGACGGGACGCGCCTACACAGGCCCGCCCGGTGCCGCACGTCTTGAGGCCGGTGAGCGTGTCGTGGTCGACGAGGCAGGGATGCTCGACCAAGACACCGCCATCGCCCTCCTCACCGTCACCACCCAAGCAGGGGCAACCGTCGCGCTCATCGGGGACCGGGCGCAACTCCCCGCAGTCGGACGTGGTGGTGTCCTCGACATCGCCGCACAAATCCGCGGCACCACGATCGATATGACCGGACTGCACCGATTTAAGGACGCCGCCTACGCGGACCTCACCCTCCACCTGCGCGACGGCACCGACCCCGGGCGCGTGTTCGATAAGTTGCAGGAGATGGGGCTCGTGCGGCTCCATCATGATGAGGAAGCGCTCCGCGAGCACATCGCCTCTAACACCGCGGTCGGCGATGCGATCACGACGTCGACGAACGATGACGCGAACGAACTCAATGCCCGCATCCAGGCAGAGCGGCTCGACCGTGGCGAGATCGACCACACCCGCACCGTGACCGGCAGCGACGGGCTCGACATCGGAGTTGGAGACGTCATCCAAGCCCGCAAGAACGACAGCGCAATCGGAATAGCGAACCGGCAGACGTTCACCGTCCAACACTTCACTGATGACGGGATGGTGTTCGCGGTCGAGAACGGCGACAACCGGAAACGGCGACAGACGGTGCGACTGCCTGCCGAGTATGTCACCGAGCACGCCCACCTCGCCTACGCATCCACCGCGTACGGCGTCCAAGGCGTCACCGTCGCCAGGTCGCACACGGTACTAGACGAGTCGATCAACGCCGCCGGCCTCTACGTCGGCCTCACCCGCGGAACCCACCACAACACCCTCCACCTCATCGCCGAAAACGACCAGGAGGCACGGGAACAGTTCGTCACCGCGATGAGTCGCGACCGCTCAGACCGCGGACTCGACGCCGCAACCCCGGACGCATACGACGCCGTGCGCGGGTCGGTGAAGAACGGACCGGTCGCATTCGTCAACGCCGAACGCACCCGCCTGCGCGACGCGATCCGCAACGCCGAACAGCACGCCCACGCCTGGGATCAGGCGATCACCGCCCTCGGCGAGCTGCGACAACGGCACGAGGCGGAGCGCGAAGAACTCGACAAGAGCGTCATCACGGCCGAGCAAGCCGCCGCAGACATCCGTAGCGAGGTGGTGCAGTCACTACTCGCGGACGCAACGGCGGACGCAGGCCGCTGTCAACACGCCGTGACCGAGACGCGCATAGCCCTCCGCACCCACGACGAGGCCGGATGGCTCCGTAAGCGCTCCACGGCCCGCCAGCTCGAAGGCGCGCAACAACGTCAACGCGATATCGAGAACAATGTGCGGGTGATGTGGGGTTCCTTGCCCACTGAGCGGCCAGACGCCACCCGTGCTTGGGACGAGGCCGTTGCCGACAGGCGCGCCGCGGCCGATCCCCGGGTCGTGGACGCCGAGCAGGTCGCGGCCGAGGCCCGGACCTTTGCGAGCAAGACCGTGCGCCGTCACGTCGATCAGCGCATGCGCGCCCATGCGCACTTCTTCACACAGATCGAAGACCCCCGCACGCAGCCCCACGGTGGCCCCGAGAGTCGACGCGACCGCTGGCACGCCCACTCCGCCCATCTCCAGGAGCAGCTCAACGAGATCGAGGCCGTCCCGCCCGAGCAGGCTGCACGGCTCATCCGAGTCCGCCAGGAGGACGCACAACGACAGGCCCAGCACGCGAGAGAACGAGCGGACCGCCTCGGCACCCCTGAGCACACGAGCCCCTACCGGAGCGAACTGGACCACGGCCTCCACCGATAACTCCCGCCAACGCTGTTTCAGACGTGCGAGAGTTGATCTTCGTAGCGTGCCGAACACGATGGGATACGGTGCGACCCCGGAATCACCGCCGTCGCGTCCGCTAGGCATCTCGAGCCGGATACGCCCTCCGCATGGAGAGCAGTAGTACCCCGCGGCGGCCACTGGCACACCGACCCGACGGTGTCGGGTCGCGCGCGATGGCTCGACCCGACACTGCGTTCACGGGATGTACGACAGCCCCCAGTTACCGCCAGTCGCGATTCCGGTTACCACGGGGGCGAAGAGTGCGACAGGACTGCAACTGCGGCTCGCGGTCCCAGGCTCGCCGGTGCATGTGGAGGAGCCTCCAACAATGCCGCTGATCACGCCTGATGCCATCGCTTTGCCACTGACCATCTGGTAGACCGGTCCCCCAGAGTCACCGTTTCCGGCTGCCTCTACTGAGTCTCGCTGGCTGGTCCAGCTAAGACCGCCGTAGCACTGACCGATCGCGTAACAAATGAGAAGGCCTTGGAACAGCACTTCGTTCCGGCAGACGTTGCCCGAGGGTGCGCCGGTGTAGCAGACGTCTGTGCCGACGGCCGGATAGTTGCCACCACGGATGAACTCGCCTGTGTTGACGTCGTTGTGCGCTCCCGTGAAGATCGCGGGGACCATCTTGTTCAGGTTGCCGCCCGTCCACAGGGCGGCGTCCGGGTTGATGTTCAGTGGGTCGAGTTCGCCCTGAAAGTCACCGAGGCTTCGTGCCGTTCCGGTGCCTGAGGTGTGGCCGTAGTACCAGTTGGTTCCTGGCTTTCCGCGGCCGCAGTGCTCTGCGGACAGCATGCCGCGCTGGCCGGTCGTCAAGTGACCGATGGCGAATCCGGTCGAGCACGCAAAGAACGTTCCGGAGGTTGTTCCAGGGGTGCTCATTGACGCGCCGCCGAACCAAAAGTCATCAAGATAGCTGTGGTTGCGTCGGGCTTCCTGCACCTCAGGTGCTTCCTCTACGACGAGGGGAACCTCGCTCGCGAGTACGTCGGCAAGGGTGTCGGCGCGCATGAGGTTGGCCGAGTTGTCGCCCTCTACACCGACGGTGATGTAGCTTCCATCCTTCTCGGGTATCGCGGTCACGACTCGGTCACCATTCGGTAGCGCACCGCCGTCCGCGACGATCTTTGCCAGCACATCGTCGATCTGTGTTCGTGAGTGCTTGGCGGGGATCAGATCTACTTTCTCGTTGGGAAAGTAGCGTTCGAGCAGGGGTCCCCACGCCTCGTCTCCGTGCGCCGTGTAGATGTGAAGCGACTCGCTCTCCTGGTCCCATTCGTACGTGTTGACGAGACTTCCGTGGCCCGCGAGTTCAAGCGCCCAAACGCCGTCGGACATGGATTCAGGCATCTGCCCTTGGATATCCTGTCCGTCCTTGACCTCCATGCCTACCGGAAGCGGCCCGTCATAGGGGATCAGCCCCGCTTCATCGGCGGGCGATGTCGCAGCCGTAGCCGGTGTTGCGATTGATGAGGCGATTAGAGCCACGATCGTGGCGCTAATTAGTGCGCCCCGCCTGATTGATTTGAATGACACAATCTCTCCTTGTTCGAACGGTGCCGACCATGGCCGGTTCAAGAATGCAGGTCCAGAATGGTCAGCGGTACTACTCAGATCGGGCGGTCAAAGTTCAACAGAGACGCCGTAGCCGAGATCGATGGTGACTGGCGCCCCCGGGGAAACAGGAGCAGGTACTCGATACATCGCGGGCCCGATATCCGCCGAGCAGAAGAAGCCGCCGGTGCTCTCCAACGTGACTTCGAACACGCGTTCCCCAGTCTCGCGGATATCGCGTGGCTCGTTCGGGCAGGAAGTGCTTCCGAAGGTGAGAAACAGCCATGATTCGCCGTCCTCAGACCAAACGACCGTGGGTTCCATTTCTGGGCTTGCTACGCCTTCAAGCTCTGGGGGCGCTTTGTCCAGGCGTTCCGCACCGCTACCGGAACACCCCGAGAGGGCGAGAACAAGCATCGGTGCAAGTGCTAATGCTGCACGCTTCGTGCGGTGACTCTTACGCTTCATGAGGCCACCCTCGCAGAAGATACTCTTCCGATGAAGGTAGCGATGCGTGACTGTGCACCATGCGTGTGCCTTTCGCCGAATCGCCTCACCATGGCTAGTACTGGACGGTGACTGCGGGAAGCTCTGGAAAGAGCTTGAACGCTTCGTCGATGAGGCACTTCTCGGCGGCGGAACGCTGTTTGCCTGAATCGTTGCTCGGGTCCCCAACAAGATCTGCTACTCGAACAGCATCCTCAGGTGTGGTGAAACCGGCATCCTCGAGGCACTCCCGAGCAGCTTTGAGAAGGAGCGGGTCGGTGTGCTGTTCGTGAGTCGCTCCATACGCCAGGACCACTGGCGTCCATTGGCTCGTGCAGAGTTCAAGAGCCTTGGAGATTTGAGCGTCGCTGGTGAAGGTCGTGTCCGGGAACTCCCATTCGAGCGTCACATTGTCCACCGGGCTGAGAACTGGTTCGGGCAGAACGATCCCTTCTTCGCGATAACACTCCTGGTATCTGCGCGCTGCCGCTCGATATTCGTCCTCGGTCAGCTCACCGTCATCCATCGCTTCCGCGTTGGCTTCCGATCCCGCACTACGCGCTTCCTGCGCGGAATTGAGGACGATAGCGCGAGGGTCGGTTGCTCCGCTGGAACACCCCGTAAGGAGTATGGCGACTGCGCAGGCTGCCGCCATACTCCCGAACCACTTATGCCGCATGCTTACTGAACTCGATTCAGGAGCGGACCAGGACGGTCTTCCACAGGTGGGTACCGCCCACCGCGCTCGACAGCGTCCCTCGCGTGCTACTGCAGAACGATGCCGTTGTAGTGCAACCGGTCGCGACCTGAGCGTTGGACGAGTTGCGCCAGCTCGCAGTGACTGCCCCCTTGTCCACCCACGCCCAACAACTCGATCCGTCGTTGCTCACAGAGACGTACATCCGCCCGGAGGAAGGATAGTTCGGGGCACTCGACCCGGAGAACCCTCCCCAGCACCCGTCCGGGGATCCACCTGAAACCGAGGACCATGCCATCGCCGGCGCTGCCGACAGTACGATCCCCGCGACTGCCAACGCGGCGACCGCCAGCGATCCCGCCACTCTGGTACGCATCTTGCTCTTCATCGACCCTGCTCCCATTCTGGATAGTATCAGGCGTTACGCAACGATTCGGAACGCTCTACGCCACAGGCCAGCTGAAAGTTGGCTGTGGGGGAACCCTCCGCGAGAACCGCGATTTCGCGCCGAATTCAACACGCGTCGATCGCTCGCAGCAGCCAAATTACGTTACAAACTCGGCGCTAAGTAAGACAGCGGACACGCGTGCATGGGGGCGCGCCGAGGACGCCCCCATGGCGTGCGCCTGGTCCGCGGCCGCGTCGGCGATCGGACCACCACGGGGCGGTTATGTGGCTCATCGCACGACACGCACCACCGAGATGGCAGTTGAGGAGGTTTGGCTCGCTCGGATGAGTTCAGCGGTGAACTCCACGCCGCTGTCATTGCGCGGGCAGACTCGCGATTTCTCCGGGCCAGGTCACCGGACACGGCCAGTCTCGCGTCCCGGTTTCACTGGCTACTCGCCCTTCAGCCAGGATAGGGGGTCTCTGCGCCAGAAGATGAAGAGACCTAGGAGTGGGACGATGAGCAGGAGAACGGCGACACGCAGGTAGTCTCCTGCCGCTTCCGTGACGACCAGGCCGTTCGCGAGGTTGGCATACTGGGTGAAAATCCCGACTAGACCGCCGATCGCGAAAGGTAGCCAGGCGGTGACGGCGGCTTCGGTGATCAACATGGAGATGAATCCGCACTTAGGAACACCAACCAGTTGGTACAGCGCGAAGTCTGCGCGTCGACCGAACTGGCCGAAGAGGATCATGAGCGTGATGATGGATGCCGAAGCAAACGGTATCCATTGGGAAAGCCGGTGCTGCAGTTGCTCGTCGACACTGCGTCCGACTCCAGTGTCGCTGAACAGCGGTGAGACCGCTGAATCTCCTGGGTATTCGCTCAGCAGATAGTTTTCGGCTGCACTTCTCGCTCCAACCTCAGCTTCAACCAGACACTCGCCGGTCATACCACTCGCCGTGGAGGCCACGACGACGCTCTGATTCGCGCCTGCCATACGAGAGGTTGACGGCAGCAACTGTGCATCGTCAATATTCATGGACGCGTTCTGAGATGCCATCGCTCGCAGTTGGAAGGACGATTCTGATCGGAGACCGTAGAGCGTGGACACTTCAGATCCGATGCCGACGCTGGGGGCCATGTCGAGGCCCCAGACGATCCGGATGTAGCCCGGCGTGGCCCTCACTGAACTCACACTTGATCCAGGGAAAGCCTCGATCGCAGCCGACTCTTGACTGAGGACCGAACCAGCGTCGTGTATGCCTTCGATATGACGCAGCGCCTCGCACTCCTGGACCGGCATCGGCTCGGAAACCTGCACGCGCCACACATCAAGGCCGCGGTCGATCATGATCTCGTGCTGCGCGACGATCTCGCCGACCTGTGAGGCGGTAGCGGCGACGGAAAGGTAGCCGGACAAGGCAGCCACAAGAAACGTGACGGTGCTCACGAGCGCGTAACTGCGCACGTTTCGAAGCGCCTCGCGCAAGTACCAGCCTTGCCGGGACGTCACTTTCCAGACACCTCTGCAATTCGTCCGTCAACGAGATGGAGCTGTCTATCACACCGCTCTGCGACGAACTCATCATGCGTCGCAAGGATGACAGCGGCACCGTTAGCGGCGGCAACTCTTAAGGACTCTGTGACGATCTCTCGACTCGCAGGATCCAGTGAGGCCGTTGGCTCATCTGCGAGCAGGATCGGCGTCGCTGCGGTCATGGCCCTCGCGATTGCTACTCTTTGCTTCTCCCCGCCAGATAGTTTGAACGCGGCTGTCCCTGCGAGTGCCTTGATTCCCACAAGAGAGAGGGCGTCGAGGGCGCGGCTGGTGGTCTCCGCGTCCGGGCGTCCTCGGGCGGCAGCGGACAAGCATGCGTTGTCGAGGACTGTCCGGCGTGCGAGAAGCGGTGTCGACTGCACAAGCCACTCGATATCGGGACGTTCGAAGCCGTGGTAGTACACAACACCACCCTGCGGACGAACGCGGCCCGCGATGACCCCAAGCAACGTAGATTTGCCGGAGCCGGATGGACCCAGAACCGCAGATGTTCGGCCCGCGGGAAACGTCTCACTGAGGGCGTCTAGAACTGTCCGCTGCCCGAACGTGACCGTCACCGCGTCAAGCTCTATTCGCATGAGACAGCAACACTTGTCGGGAAGATGGCGACGTCGTCCGCGTCTTCGAGATCGCCCGACACCACGACGCGCCCGTCCGCGGTGCCGATCACGCTCACGGAAACCGGACGGGTTCCTTCCTCCGCCTTCAGCCTCACGCATGTGGCCCCGTCACGGTCGACGATCACTCCGGGAACGGGTATCACCCATTGGCCGGGAACTGCCTCTGTTCGAAGGACTGCCGGGATGCTCTGGGTTCCGTCCGTGACCAGTGCAGCGAGCGCGCTCAGCGAATCGGGACTCACTCTTTGAAGATCCTCAGCAAGAGTCAGAGTTTCTCCACCTGCGATTAGTTGCTCGCCCTCAGCCGCGAGGGCGGTGGGTTCCATTGGGGGCGCCGCCTCGTCTTCGTCAGCCTCGTCGTTGCTGGGAGGGGCGCTCTCAAGAAGAACGGCTTCCGCGAGGGAGGATTTCATCGTCACTACCTCGTCGCCGGGCGAGGGAGCCGGTGCACCGATCGTCAAATCAATCTTGTGGACTGTTCCTGGGGAAGGAAGAAAGACGACCCAAGAGGGGTCGAAGGCGGTGACGGTGTCACTCCCGGGAACCCCGATGTCGTTCGCATATGCGCGTACACCCATCAACGTGTCCCATCCGAACCTCTCACCTCCGGTGGCGTGATAGCCATGAGCACTCAGGAAAGTATTTAGCATGCTGACGTCGGCACCAGTGTCGTCTGAACTCAGTGCCCTGTTGAAAGGGAACGGGGTGGTTGCGGCTTTGCGCACCACCCCATCAATTCTCGCGATGGCGCTGCCGTCGGCGATTTCGCCTCCGCTCCCGACTAGGACCTCCTGCACGATCCCCGTCCAGCCGGGAGCAACAAGGATACTGCTCGCACTCCACCGAAGTCCCAATGCGACGGGTCGCGTGGCGGAGTCGGTCGCCGCCTCAATGGTCACATACACCGGGCGCGGTGGTTCGACCGACGTTGATGCCGTACGCATGGAGAGGAGCAAGAACAGCGCAAGCGGCGCGATGAGCCAGACAAGCATGCCAACGACGCTCAACGCCCCGAGCCACCTTGAACTACTCACGTTCCGCCGTGCTTTGTGCATCGTTATCCCATTCAGACGTGGGCCGCGGTTCTTGCCCGGGTCACCGTCATGACCGTTTCGACGGTGTATCGGGCAAGCCTGTCGTCTAGGGGCGCGTTGACGGGCATAAGCGATCTGGACAGAATCGGGCCAAGCAGGAGGTCGCAGATATTGTCAACATCGATGTTGCCGCCGTCGATCTCGCCGCGTGCGCTCGCTGCAGCGAGGATTCGAGCAATGTTCGCTCGACGCGGACCCACGAACTCCGTGTCGCACAGGGCACTCAGTTCCGTATCCGTGCGTGCGGCCTCCAGCAGCCCGGAAAGGTTCTTTCGCAACAAGGGGCTGGCGAACATCGCAATCTCCTCGCGCTGCGCAATGAGGAGATCGTCGTAAAGTGAGCCGGTATCGGTAGGCGTGCCGGTACCGAAGCGGTTCTTGATGACTTCCAACGCGAGGTGCGCCACGCTCGGAAACCGCCTATAGAACGTCGGTCGGGTCGAGCCAACCTCGGCGGCGATCCCGTCGACGGTGAGCGCAGAGAAGCCCCCATCAGCCATGATCCTCTCCGCAGCCTGAACCAGCGCTTCGGTTATCCCACCAGCGAGTGGCCGACCAACCTTGTTACCTGGCATCCCGTAACCCTACCAACCCCATCGCCTGTAATCACTGTGAAGTGTCAACCCATCATACGCGCGGTTCTGTAATGTAATGGCATGACACTCAGCGCGGAACCACAGGAGCACCCGGCCGCGGGAACGCGATCGATCGAGGACCTGCTCGGGCCCTCCGAGGAGCGCTACTTCGCAGCCGGATACCGCGGAGTCCAGTACGCGCTGGAGGCAGCTCGCGTGGGGTCATCGCATCTGACGAAGGGAGTCGGTCGGGTTGCGTATCCGCTCCACTGGTCAGCAGGTCGTAACGGCACCCCCGCAACACCTCATCTGAGTTCCGTTGACGCGGTCGTTCTTTCACTGCAGTTAGCTGAGATTGCTTCACCCTCCGTGAGCACTTTGTCGCTCGAAGACCTCCGAGTGGGAGCGATTGAGTTGCGCGCCGGAGCGCGGCCATGGCTTGCCGTCGATGCGGTGCCAATAACACTCGCCGTCGAGCCACACGCCGAATCGTGTTCCCTCATCGGGAATGTCGGCAACATGCGCGTACGGATCGAGCTAGTGCGGGCGGTGCCGTCACCCCGGTCCGTCCAGCTACCACCTCCCACGGCCAACGAGACGGTGTATGGCGGACTGTTCCAGTCCGCAAACGCACAGTCTCTGATCCAAAGCCTGGACACGAATCTCGGCATTCTTCGCGGAACGCACACCATCGAGGTTACGTCTCCGCGCACCCCTGCCGACGGCGTGGAGGCGCTCCTGTGGCCGTCCCCTACCGTCATCGACTACCTCGTCACGATGGGCCAGCTCACTCAGGCGCTCGTATACTCATCAGCCGGGACAACGCGCTCGGAGGCCGGTTCTTTGTGGATGCGCACGATGAACATCCGCATCCAGGGACACCCTCGACCGTTCCCTGTCCGGTTCGATACCACGACCACGATCCTCCACGACCGGGTGCTTGACCGCGGCGGCAATAGGATCCACGACGTGCTCGTCGAGTCCTCCGCGACCTCCGGAGTCACCGCACGGTCCACGCTCGCATACGAGGAGTCTCACGCATGACACCAGCAACCGAGGACTCGTACGAATCGGGCGACAACTCTGTTCTCATAAGCCGAGACGGGGCACGGGCCGCGATCTTGAGAGCGGCAGGGGACCGACTCGCGCGGGAACCATTCTCGTCGGTGACGCTCGACCTGATCGCAGGCGATGCACGGCTCCCGTCCACGGATGTGAGGGGCATGTTCCGCGACATGTACGAAGTCGGATCTGCTGTGCTCGATCATGAACGGGCCAGCATGCACGTCGTTCAAGAACGCTCTTCGGGCGGCACAGATAACCCGCTGGAACGGCTGGCGCTCGCGTTCCGGCTCGTTGGAGAGAATCTCGCGAACGATATCGTGGTGAGGGCCGGTGTCCGTATCGCCGCCGAATCCCGCGACTACTTCCCCGAACGACGACTGGACCCCTTCCACACCTGGGAGACATTCGTCGCCGCCCATCTCACACAGGCATACGACCGGGGCCTGCTCCGCACCGACCTGAACCTCTCCTCAACCACATGGATCCTGGTCGCCGCCGGCATGGGCACTAAGGACCTCCTCGCCTTCCACGGCGCATGGTCAGACGCAGCGGAACGACTGGAATCGACGGCCCGACACATCCTCACTCTCATCAGCATCCCAGCAGCGCCCGCGGCGGGGACTGGGCCTTGACCGAGAGCGGAAGGCGCTTCGCGATCGTCACCGGTGCCTCTGGCGGAATCGGACGCGCAACCGCGCTGAGACTCAGCGAAGACGGGTACGACATCATCGCTCACTACCGGACCAGACAGGAGGCAGCCGAAACACTCCGAGAACAGATCACCGCGAAAGGCGGAATCTGCTGGCTCGTCCGCGCAGACCTCGCCCGCGAGAGCGACATCCGCACCCTCGTCGATGAGGTGACCGAGATCGTTTCGTCCCGCCGCGATCGGGCTCTCTCCGTACTGGTGAACAACGCAGCGCTCCTTCTCGGCCCTTCATTCGCCGAAGCGTCGCTCGATGACTTCGACAGCTACTTCGCCGTCAACACCCGAGCCCCGTTCTTTCTCACCCAAGCGCTGGCCCCACTGATGCACGCCGGGGGCAGCATCGTCAACATCTCCTCCGCCGGAGCGCACTTCTCCAGCCCGGGAGACATCGTCTACGCGATGAGCAAGGCCGCGGTCGAGTCCTTTACGAAGAACGCCGCGCAAGCCCTCGCCGAACATGGCATCCGCATCAACGCAGTCGTACCAGGATTCACCGAGAACGGACACCCCGCCTTCAACAACACAGACGTCCGCGCCTACATGGGCAGCCACTCCGTCCTCGGCGACGTCTCCGCCCCCGAAACCGTCGCCGAAGCCGTCGCGTTCCTCGCATCCAACCGCGCGAACCGCACCACAGGAACCATCCTCGACGTCAGCGGCGGAAGCACCCTCGGCGCCCGCCTCCGAACCGGAAGCTCGCTATCACTCCGGAAGATGCAGGATGCCAGCCTTCACACCCCAACATCACCTAACTCAAACGCGCCTGTCCCTCGCTGATCCGGCATCCGCCACAAGTGGCGTCAATCTCGACATGTGGTATTCCCCGCACCGGCCGGCCCGACCAGGACATCGACGAAGCGGCCCGACACGGCGATCGACACCAACGCGACGGCTTGATCGTCGCCGAGCACTCGCCCTTCCCGGTCGGGCCCGGCGGCGATCCGCTCCACCATCGCCAACGGCACGGTCGGGCTCGTCGTCGTGCGAGCGCGCTCGAGGAGGCGGTCTTCGGCTGCCAGCAGGAGTTCGGAGGAGAACACCGTCGAGTGCTTCGGCCGGAACACCGAAGTGCCATCCGGCCGGCGGAACGCCACCGGGCTCGTCGCGAGCTCGGGCGGGGTGAGCCGCAGCGACGCGGCCTCGGCGGCATCCACGACCAGGCCGACGACCGCTTCCCGGTCTGTGGTGGAGGCGAACCGGTAACCCATCGTCTGCCGGGCCGCCTCGGCGGTGAGATTCCACCGACGCCAGGTGGAGCGCTTCTCGCCCACCACCTCCACGACCGACTGGCCATGGGACGCGATCACGTCCAAGGGGATGTCGTCGGCGCGAAGCAGTAGCGGTGCGTCGTTCGCTGCGACTATCCGCGCCCATGAGGTCGCATCCGTGCCGAGGATACGGCCGGCGCGGTGCCGCCATTCGGCGGTCAGGTCAGCCAGCGACCGGACCTGCTTCTCTGGGCGGGTGGTGAGGGTGGCTTGGGCTCGGAGCTTGATGATCGTTGCAGTCGAGGGCTGACGGCCGTGCTTGTCGACGTACTCGGCGATGAGCCGGTTCTTCTCTGCGTCGATGTGTCGGGAGCGTGAGGAGAACTCGGCGACCAGTTCTTCCGGCACGCTGGCGACCGCCCACGCCGGATTGCGGTCCCGGCCCATCTCGCGGGATTCCCACTCGACGCCAAAGGTACGGGTCAGGTGATCTGCGAATACCGCCTCATGGAGCTCGGAGAGCGCGACTGTCGCGGCGTGCATGGGTCGGCCGTCGAGGGAGCGCCACTTGCCGTCCAGGATGGTCTGCACCTTGTTGCTGATGACGACGTGCGTGTGCAGATGCGGGTCGCCAGCGCGGGAGTCGTAGTGGTCGAACGCCGTGGCGACCAGACCCCGCACGTCGACCTGCGCAACGGCTCCATTGCGGGCGGTTGCGCCGGTGCGGGTGGCTGCAACCTCCCGTTCCATGAACGCAACCACCTCCGCAACCGCGCTGTGGTGCGCGTCCGCGATCAACGCCTGTGTGCCCGCATCGGCGACTGCCCAGAGTATGGAGGCGGACTTCGGGATCGAGAACGTGAAGTCGTACCCGGCGACGGCGCGCCGCGTCCCCCGCCCCGCTTCTTCGGCTTCGATCTGCGCGACCGCCTCGGCACGCGAGGCCGGCCCGAGGCCGGGATCGAGCGCCGCGGTGCGCTCCTCGATGCGCTCCGACACGGTCTTGTACGCGGGATACGCCAGTCCGAGCGGGTCGCCGGTGACAGGGTGCCGGCCCATCCCGACAAGAAGCTGGAGCTGGGATTCGGAGACCTGATCGCCTTCCACGATCACCCCGCCCAGCGCTGCGACGCCCGCGCCGAGCCAGCGACCCTGAAGCGCCCCAGGTTTGATGCCGCATCCTTTTGAGTTGGAAGGATGTATGTCATGCCGAAGAAGATCGATCCCGCGCTGCGTGAGCGCGCTGTCCGGCTGGTGCGCGAGCATCGTTCGGAGTATCC